>PMDM01000270.1 GCA_003155565.1 Methylococcaceae bacterium
CGACGGTTTAGGCGGTAGTACCGCCCTACCCTTTCGTAATCTACGGCGTTGCCTTTTTCATCCTTCACAGATAGAAAGGCCGGGGATTTGTCGAATTCGAGAACAGTGTGGTTTCCATAAATGTACGCCCGCGTACCTTCTACTGCCCCTGTAGCCGTGTAATCCTGACTTACACGGTGCGCTACGCCATCATGAAATGGTGTATAGGCGCACGCCGAAAAAATTGTGCTGGATGCCAGCAAAAAGGAAATACGGACGTGTTTCAACGTGCGTACTCCCTTTCTTCTTTCGGTTCTCTCTTAACTTCAATGTCTTCTTTTATTTTCACTTTTGGAATATCTCCACGCTCGATGCTGTTCACTACGTTTTGATGTATCCGTGCCGAGACTACGGCGCGTTGCTGCGGATTCAATCCGTCCGCCTCAGCCTTTTTTTCCATTGCTGNNGCCGACTGATTAACGAAGGTTTCCGCAATCCTCTTGTTTTGACTATCAGGTTTAGCTTCTTCTGCCTCTTTTTCGCGGGCGCGAAACGGCTTGTTTCCCTTTTCAATCTTGTTGGTTTCGGACTTGCTTACCCGGTTGGCAAGTTCGACTTTGTCCTGTTCCGTGGGTGAATAGCCCTTAATGTGCATACCGCGTGAAGCTGCTTCAAGCCAAACTTCCTTGCGGAAGGTTTCGGAGCCGGACACCTTAATTTCATCCCATCCGCGCGCTTCGGCAATACGAACCATCGATTCGGCTATGTTCTCGCTATTTGACTTGGTTTCCAGCCGGTTGCCTTTGTCTTCAAAGGCCACCGTATCGGCGTTTTTGTGATGATAAAATTTGTCACCGACACGCAGATATTGTTTTTCAATGTCTGGCGGAACAACGGGCTTACGGTCGCTTTGCCTGGCCGTGAACGCCTCGTCGGACTCTACCTTGTTGTCCGCACTGCTTTTTGCATTGACCGCAGGTTGTGCGGCCTTCGCTTCTTCACCAGCAAGCGGCTGTTGCTGCTTTTCTATGTTCGGTGCGACGGTATTGAGGTTGATGGCTTCGCGGACTAGCGCGTCTTTGACTTCTTGTGCTACTTTTGGCGCGGCCTTTTCAAGCGCAGCTTGGTAGGCCGGGCTCGTGTTGGCGTTCTCGGCTATTTGCACCGACGCGATTTCCTGCCATCCTGGGTTTTGAATGCGCCGGAAGTCGCGAGCATCGGCCAGCGCCATTTGTTTATCGGTTTTAGCATCGACGCCTTGCCCCGTTGCCTTGCGCTGTTCCGCGCGGGCTGCAATAGCTATCACACTGTCTTTGTCGATCTCCGCTTGTATGTCGGCCAGCGATTTGCCATCGCTACGTCTCCATTCGCTATCGACCTTGCTGATTTGGGACACCTGACCGTCAGCTGAGCGTTCTTGAAACCGGGTTGCACCGAGTTCATTAACCTTGGCCGTGATTGCTTCCGCCGTTTGAAATCTGTATGTTGCGTCCGTGAGCGGGTCGCTAATCTCGAACCGATGTTGAGTTTCGGCCAGGTTCGCTTTGATGCGTTGGACCGGTTCTTTACCACCTTGATTTTTTATTTGAGCTTCCATTTATCACCTCACACATTGATACCAGCTTGTTTGCAAAGATTGTCGGCGTAGGCATGAAGTGCCACTTCATCCAATTCGCCTGCTTTCGGTTTCTCGACCGCTGAAAAGTCCACTGCAAAACTAGCCAGGCCGAGATTGGCTAGTTTGGGTATATCGTTAGGCGTTACCGGGCGTATCACAGTGAGTTTATGCTCACCTCTATTTTGTGGTACGGTCACAATGACAGGTGCATCTTCACCGTTAAGCCGGTGGTGTGCATCAAGGTCTATCAGTGGCACCGCAGCACCGAGTTCGCCCGCCTGTATAGCCTCTTCCATTAGCTTTTGTGTCGGACTTTTGGTGCCTATGGCACGCAAACTCGGCGACACTTCTTTTAATCGGTCAACAAACACCTTGTCTTTGTAATACCGCACTTTCATGGCAAGAATGGGGGGTACGTCTTCCATGACTATCAATTCCCGGCTTTGGCCGAGGCTGGTAATTTCTTGCGGCAACAACAATGCCCGTCGCTGATCGGAAACGCTTTCCGAACGCGACCGTTTAGAGAACAATTCTTTTCCTTTTGATTCTGATGTGCCTTTAACCGTTTGGTAACCAAGCCATTCGGAAATATCCCGTGCCGTTTGGGTTTCCGAGGCTTTGGGCGGAAAAATGATATTTAGGGCGTGGTTAGTTGTGAAAGTTTGTGCTGCATCCTTTCCATAAACTTCTACCAACTGCGCGGGGCTTTGGATAATGGGCATCATCCGCAGCCAGTAACCGGCGATGTAACTAATCCCTTTCGACAGAATCCCGATTTTGCCTATGGCCGTGAATTCGTCCATAAGCAACAGGCAGCTATATTTAATCGCTTTGTTTTGGTTCGGTAATTCGCGGGTATTGAGGTCAATCAACTGCTGAAAAAAAAGATTGAGCAGCGGAGCCATGCGCTCCAGGTTGTCGGGCGTAACACCCAAGTAAATCGACATACGGCGCTTGCGAACGTCGCGCAAATCAAAGTCATTCGCGCTTGTGGCGGCATCGACGAGCGGGTTCATCCACAATTCCAGGCGCGAGCGAAACGAAGTCATTACGCCGGCACGCGTGTTTTCCGAGGAAATCGAAATATAACTGTTCAGGGCGCGGATACATGCACCTGATAAAGGTTTGCCTGATGCGGTACGCTCATTGATGGTTTTGGCGAAATACTCGGAGCCGTCGCCATCGGTCAGTGTTTCTCGCAAGACCTGGCCGAGTGTTAAAGACTTGCGTGGTGTCTCCGCAAGATACAGCACTATGCCAAGGAATAACCCTCTGGGTGTCGCCGTCCAAATCACGTCCGTGCCTGACTGGTCAGGAAATAGCATGTTGGCGATTTTCTGAACGTCATCAATACGAAAGTTCGGGTCATTGCTGATGTAGGCCAGCGGGTTATACCGGTGTGTCCGGTAATCGGCTGCGGCAGGGTTGAATAAGTAGCATTCCTGGCCGTATTTCTTACGGAAGCCACTCGTAATGCCCCAGTTTTCTTGTTTAATGTCCAGTACCACGACACTATCCGGCCAGTTCAAGAGGTTTGGAATGACGATACCCACGCCCTTCCCGCTTCGCGTCGGCGCAGAAATAATAGCGTGTTGTTGGCCGTCAAAGGTCAGGTATTTATTGCCTAATTTACCGACTATAAGCCCCTTCTCACCTAATAATCCCGCTTTCTTTATTTCGCGTTGCGTTGCAAAGCGCGCATCACCAAACAGGCTTTTTTTCGCGGGCGCGAAAAAAACAATAAAAGGCGCAAGCAATAACGCCAATCCAATGCCGCTTGAAATGTATAGCCATTTTAGTACTTGTTTTTCTGTGCCGTAGTAATACCAATACTGGTATAAGGTCAGGGGCGTGGCTTCTTCAAACTTGTGGTCAAATACCATCAAGAAGATGCCACCGGCCATGTACGCCCAAACACCAATTACCACCAGAACAAGCGCAGTAATTAGTCCGGCTTTAGCCCAACTGTTTTCGCTTAAATTCAGGGTCATAGTAAATTTCCTGCAATTTCCGTTTGTGATAGAACAAAATTACATCCAAGGTAGTAAATAGGCGATGTTTGATATAAGCGGTATCCAAATGTGCGCCTGTACGACTGTCCTTAATCAGTGCCGTTAGTTGTTCAAACGCTTCATAAGCGCCGTTTGCGTGCATCGTTGAGATTGAACCTGGATGCCCTGTGTTGATCGACTTAATGAATTCCCATGCTTCATCACCCCGCAATTCTGCGAGCAAGATACGGTCGGGCTTCATCCGTAGGCATGAGGCCAGGGCTTGCTTGGGCGTTACTTTTGCACCGCTCTCATCCTCCCGGCCGTAGAACAAATGTACTTTATTTGAGTGCTGATTAAGGAACAGTTCATGCACGTCTTCAATCGTGATAAGCCGTTCCTCAAAGGGGATGCTGCGGGTCAGGCTTTTCGTGACCGTAGTTTTGCCCGATCCGGTTTTGCCTACAATCAGAATGTTGCGATGTTTGGAAACAGCCAAGTCAAGGAATTCCTTAATATGCCGTTCCGCCTTGAGTTTCAAAAGCTCATGCTCAAAAGGCAGTAATTCATCATCCACATCCATGAATTCTTCAAACGCACCTTCGGCATCCAGCTCGTCGAGTGTTTTGTCTATCATTGAGGGCTTTCGAATGGTAATAGATACCGTATTAGGTTCGCAGGCCGGAGGAATAATCACTTGCACACGTTCGCCTTTTGGCAGCGCGGCGGACAAAACGGGTTTGTCTGCCGTAATGGACTTGCCGTTATAACTGGCAACCAGTGTTGCCAGTTGNNCCTTCTGTCCAGACTTCACGCGGACGGTTTACACATATTTCTGTTAATGTTTCGTCATTGAGAAATACCCGCAAAGGTTCTAAATACTCTGTGAGCATTTCCGATGACTGTTTGTCGTCATCGTGGTGTTTAATGGCTGTGATGGTGCTCATTGTGTCGCTTGTAAGCTGTAAACTCCGGAGAAATCCAGGTCACGCGCGACCATGACTTGAATATGATCGCCTTGGTTCTTGATGATCGTCGGGGGAATGTTTACCGTCGATTCAAGGATTTTTTCAACAACCCTTTCGCCACCGGTTGAAGCGCCGCCGTATATGTTGGTCGTTCCGCCATTAGAAGGTACTGAGCGGTTCGCAATAATCGCAAGCGAATCTTTGATTAAACTTATCAGGATAGCCGCACCGAACCTTTCGATAAAATGGTTATCCACCCATCCCTCAAGACCGGAGCGCCCCAGGGCATCCGTACCTGGCGAGTTCAACGCGATAATCACGCCATTTGGGGTTTTAGCGCGCGTCCACAGCACGAATAGCCGCACCTGGCCTTGCTTTAAGCCGCCCTGATACTCGCCAACCAATTGTGACCCGCGATCAAGCAAAAGCACCTGCCCGTTGTCTGAGTAAACATCACGAGTCAAACGACATGTAGTCAGACCTGGAATCGTACTATCTAGCGCGGTTTCAAGTGCGCAATCCAATGTTGTGCCTTTCGTAATCAGGTAATTCCTGTCAGGCAACATGGCGGCCGAAGCGCCCTTGGTAATAGTTGGCTCAAGCCTTGCGGCTAGTTCGTTATTTGCCCCCCGGCCTTGGCCTCTCCCCTCTGCAAATGCCGTTGACATGTCGCCATCTGCTTCCGTAACCGGGCGGGCCGCAGCCGTGGTAGCCTCTGCCCCGGAATTGGTTTGTATTGGCACTAACAGCGTTCCGGTCATTTTACGGTCTGTCCAATCCAGCACAGGTTTACCATTCGGGGCGACCGGTTGTTGCCCTTGCTGAAACGATACGGGTTGCGCGGGCGTAATGGCTATTGGTGTGGGCGCAGCAGGAATGACCAATGCCGGTAGATTGTTGGCGATCTGTTCAGATTGCGCTTTTGTTTTTGGCTTGCCGCTTTTGTCCTTGTTCACAGCCACAATTAAGGCTCCCGCCGCACCGAGGATGAAGATAAAACCCAACACGGTGATTAGCTTGTTATTGCCACTGCGCCGGTTTACCGAGGGCAACCCTTCGTTATCATCTTCGGTGGCCGCTATATTTTCGCGGGCGCGAAAATCATTAGTAGCGTATCTTGCTTGTTTCGCGGCATCCGCAAGCGTAGGTTGTTCGGTTTCCATATTGGGCAAATTGTCCGTATCATCACCTTTGTGCTTGTCGAAAATACTCATTGTTGCTCTTCCTTAATTACTCGTTTCACATCCGGAGCAATCGTGCCTGTTGTGTTATCTGTGCCGCCGTTTATGTCGAACGATTTGTTAATTACCGAAGCCACGTAATTGCCTTTGCGAAGAATAATACGCGGCACCAGGCGTTGAA
This sequence comes from Methylococcaceae bacterium, assembly GCA_003155565.1. GTDB lineage: Bacteria > Pseudomonadota > Gammaproteobacteria > Methylococcales > Methylomonadaceae > Methyloglobulus. Next base: position 5,919 of record PMDM01000270.1, read on the forward strand.
TGACAATCGTATTTCCATCAATCACATTGGTGTTAATTAAGGCTTCGTTGTCTTCTGCATCTACTGAATAGACGGCTGGCATATCACGATTATTGGTAAAGCTGAAGTAAATAAATCGGCCATCGTCGCGAGCTGCCGTGGGGCTAATTTCTTCCGAGCCAGCGACCCAATAATCAAAGTTATCACTCCGTTTTGTCGCATCGGTAAGTTTGGCTTTAACTTCGTTTAAGCTGGCTTTGGCAGCTTCTTTTTTAGCGTTAGCTACGCGTTTAGCGGCTTCTTCGTTGGGGTAGCGGAACGCCAGCGAGAAAATCAAATTCGGGTCTGCCCACGCTTTGGAATCCTTTATAGGGCGAGGTTGCACGACCAAGGCAAACTGATAGGTTCGTTTGTCTGTTACCACGGTAACATTGGTATCCGCTTTCGTGGCTTGTGGTTTGATAAAAAGATGGTTTCCGCGTGGAACCACTTTCCATGCCTGGTCATCCCCTACCGCTACATCCTTAATGCTTTCGTCTTCGCCAAACTGCACATGCGTTGAGACGCCATAGAACGTGGACAACTTCACTACGTTCATGGGGTTGTAATCCACAAGCCGCACACGCGCGTCATAATCGCCTCTTTTGGGGGTGATCTCGCCCAAGGCGAGCGCTGGAAGAAGCAATGCAATCAACATTAGTTTTTTCATTCTTGTTCCCTTATCGTTGTTCCACAGGCGCTACCAGCGCAGGCACGGCTGACGTTTGTCCTGCAAACACTGTAACGCCTGTAGGCCTAGAGGCCGCTGTTGTTGGTGCAAAAGCAGGTGGTGTTGATGTTGTGTCCGTGGTGAATGCGTCAGGGTCATTGCGGTACTCGGTCACTTGGAATCCGAGCGGGTTAATTGCCCGGTCTTTTTCCTTCATTGGTGCGTTGGAATACTTGAAGGTAATCGTGGCCGCCCAATGTGATGATTCCGGCTTGTCAGAGCCACGCGTAACATCCTTGACATAACGTACTAATGCTACGTTCGGGTTGATAAATGACGTACTCTTAATGCGAATCTTCACTTTTGCGTATTCGCCGTAAACAGTGAGCGGCGATAGCTTGTTTTTCGGGTTAAAAAAATCGTAATACTTTAGTTGTTCCGGTCCCGATGACAGAATGCCTACATAGCTGTAATAGTCTTCTGCCAGTTCCTTTGAATAGCCTTCTCGATAGCGCACATACCACTGTGTGAAATACTTGTTGATCGCTTCGTCATAGTTGGTTTCGCCGTCCCTTAGGGATTCGACCACATCGACAATGCCGGTGGAGTTATCCACGCGGATAACGTAGGGTTCGACGGTTTTTAATGGGGTCAGCATCGCTACGGCCATCACTGACGCAAACGCAACAGTGCCGGAGGCGGTCGCCACACGCCATGCAATTTTTTGGGATTTTTCCATTTCTTGAACTTTGTCGGTTTCCCAGGTACGGGCTTCCTTCAAGTAGTTCTCGAAATCTTTTGGGTCTACTTTGTTTTTCATGGGGCTTCACTGCTAATTTGTATCGCTGCGGCCGGTTGCTGGTAAGGCGGATGGAACCGGATGAATACCTGATTACCGCCTTGTTGTTGCGTTGTGCTCCATATCACATCGACTACACCGCCGCCTTGTTCGCCAATGGAACGCAAGGCATTCTCAAGCGTTGTTGATTGCAAGTTAACCCGTACCGGCAGCTGGATTTGCTTACCTAGTGGCGGTAATACAGTTAATTGTGGTTGTACCTTTTGTAATTCCGGGAGTGCATTGATAATATCCCCTTCATACATGAAGTCGAATACCGGGGGTGTGGCTGTCTTGTGGTTTTCTTGGTGCTTAGTGTTGAGCTGATTTACTGGTCTGTATTCGCCCTCGACCGATGGCGGCTTTGGTGGAAAACCTGCGCAACCCGCGAGCA
>PMDM01000010.1:0-2001 GCA_003155565.1 Methylococcaceae bacterium
GGTATAGAAATTCGCGGTTATTTATCGCAGTTGGGACCTATCAAAATTGAAACCGTTGATTGGGATATTATCCACAGCAATCCATTCTTTTGCCCCGATGCGGATAAAGTCGCCCAGATGGAAGCCTACATGGATGCCTTACGTAAAGAGGGCGAATCCATTGGCGCACGGATTGAAGTCGTCGCAACCAATGTGCCGCCAGGATTGGGCGAACCCATATTCGACCGCCTGGATGCGGATTTGGCTCATGCCTTAATGAGCATTAATGCCGTCAAGGGCGTGGAAATTGGTGGCGGCTTTGATTGTGTCAACACCAAAGGCACTGAATTCCGCGATGAAATAACGCCCGACGGTTTTTTAAGCAACCATGCGGGTGGGATTTTGGGCGGAATTTCCAGCGGCCAGCCGATTACCGCCAGTATTGCCCTAAAACCCACCTCCAGCCTGCGCCTGCCCGGGCGCAGCATCAACATTCATGGCGAGCCGGTCGAAGTCATCACCGAAGGCCGTCACGACCCCTGCGTTGGCATCCGCGCCACGCCAATAGCAGAAGCCATGATGGCGATTATCCTCATGGATCATTATTTACGGCATCGGGCGCAGTGTTTTGGGGTGGATTCGGGATTGGCGGTTTTGAGATAAACCTGTAGGTTAATGGGATTAACCTGTGAACCCTAACATATAATCGGTATTACGTTGTAGTGCGTTTCTCACCACTAACCTATGTTGGGGACACCATGAAAAAACATAAATTTTATATCGCTTAATCTGTGAAGCGAGCCATACCCTGTTCTAATTGCTAATTTAAGTATAAAACGGAGTAGCTATATGCAAAATTTTGAGCCAAAGCAAATTCTTGTTTCCTTTAATGCAAAGCCTGACGGCCTTGGCTATACAAGTGTTACGTTTACTATTCGTAACACTAGTCCTTACCCAATATATTGCATAAGTGTGAGATACGGGTATACAGAAGGCAGTTATCATGGCGGTCTTCTTTATCCAATCTATTTTAACGATGGAAATATTCTCGTAGGTACGAATGGGAATCCATTTACAGAAGCAGATAAGGTTGTCCATTCTGGTAATACTAAAGTTTTTAAATATCAATGCAACATTGTTGGCTCAGGTCGGGTGACTCATGGCACACTTGAGGGCACTGTTAATGGACATAAATTTAAAACGGAATTTGGACAAAGTCCTTCGGAATGCTTCGTTACCACGGCAGTCTATACAGATCCGCACCATCCAATTGTTGAAATATTTCGTGCCTATCGTGATAAGGTTTTGATAAATTTTAAGGTTGGCCGCAATTTCATTGAACTTTACAACCAGCATGGCCCTACTGCCGCTAAAGTTGTACGCAAACATCCAGCGCTACAATTCGCTGCTCGAGCAATTCTTACGCCCGTTGCTTTGACTTTACGCATTGTTTACAAAACTCATAGATTGGGCGAATAAGCCATGTAGCCCTGTAGGGTGCATTCCATGCACCAAAACTACGCCAATATTTGCCCCTGATGATAAATCTATGCACTTACTCATAATAACAACGCCTTATGGTGCATAAAATGCACCCTACGATGTGATGTCTGAATATCGGCGGGCGAATGCCAAGGGCGGGACTTATTTTTTTACGGTTGTTACTTATCGTCGGCAAGCAATTTTATGTAACGAACGGGTTCGTGCCGCATTGCGGGAAGCGATTAAGGCTACCCAACTTACAAACCCATTTACCATCGATGCCTGGGTTTTGCTGCCCGACCATCTTCACACCATTTGGACATTACCGCCTGATGATGCCGATTTTGGTATCCGTTGGGCGTTAATCAAACGATTTGTTACCAAACAATGTAACCCGGAATTAAGACGCGACGAATGGATGAAACCCTCAAAGCTAAAAAGAAAGGAATCAACTTTTTGGCAACGTCGGTTTTGGGAGCATCAAATCCGGGACGAAAGCGATTTTCAAAAACATATCGATTACATCCATTACAATCCGGT
>PMDM01000010.1:2029-2915 GCA_003155565.1 Methylococcaceae bacterium
TGTCGGACAAGGCGTTTATGGCGCGGATTGGGCGGGTGTGTCTGATGATGAGAAATTAACAGGTTTTGGTGAGTGAAGTAGGGTGCATTTCATACACTAAAAACCATGCTAATGCATTATCTGATGGCAAATCTTTGCACTTGATTAAATGAATAACAGCTTCTTATGGTGCATAAAATGCACCCTACAGTGTGGTTTCTAAATGGCAGTACCTTACTGGCGACTCTCCAGCTTCTACCTCTGCTATTTCGCCACGCTGGGCGCTTTCATCCCTTATTGGAGTTTATACCTCAAGGAAAATGGCTTTAATCCCGCCGAAATAGGCCAGTTATCTGCGCTTTTGGTGGGCACCAAAATCATTGCCCCTAATTTGTGGGGTTGGATTGGCGACCATACCCGGAAAAATCTGCGAATCATCCGCTGGACATCGTTTTTTGCGGCGCTCCTGTTTGCCGGATTCTTGGCTGTCCATAATTATTTGGAATTCGCATGGCTAACCATCGGGTTTAGTTTTTTCTGGAATGCNNTGCGCCATTGCCGCTGTACGAGGCGACGACTTTGTCGCATTTACAGGCAGAAGCGCATCGCTACAGCCGCATCCGCTTATGGGGTTCGGTTGGATTTATACTGACAGTAGTCGGCGTGGGTAAGTTACTGGATAGCCAACCCATACTCCTGTTACCCATCATGATCACTGGTTTACTGGCCTTCACTTGGTTGACAACCTTAGTCACACCCGAAAGTCGCAGTGTTAGCCATGACCACAATCCAGCTCGTATAGCCAGCATCATCAAAAAACCGGAAGTATTGGCCTTCCTATTGGTGTATATCCTAGTCCAATTTGCCCATGCGCCTTATTATGTTTTTTATTCGATTTATCTGAAGC
>PMDM01000036.1 GCA_003155565.1 Methylococcaceae bacterium
GCATTGGTACGATGGCCTTACCCTGATGGTGCGGCGCTATCTGAATCATCTCGGCGCGGACATTCTGAAACGCCGTATCGTGATTGGCTCGGGCGCGATTCAACAATCGTTCGCCGCGCAGTTGAATGTGTTTCTCCGTGAAGCGCACAATGATTTGGGCGGCGTGCCGGTGCTNNATCGTTCGTTTCGCGCGCTCGATGCAAATGTAATGAGTGGAACGCTTTGGAATTATTCGGCGGATAATGTTCACGGGCGCGGAGATGCGTTCAACGGCGAGGACTTGTCTATCTTTTGTCGTTCGGAACAAAAAGATCCCAGTGACATTCATTCGGGCGGACGCGCACTGCGCGCGGTGGTGCGTCCCTACCCACGCGCAACGGCAGGCACGCCGTTAAAGTTGCAATACGATTGGCTCACGCATCACTTTGAATATGAATTTCGTCACGATTCAAACATACATGCGCCGACGGAAATTTTCGTGCCAGCGTATCCGTACAAGGATGGATTTTTGGTCCGTGTTTCGGACGGCTCGTACGAAAGGCGCGATCGCATTTTGGTCTATCATCACGATCCGCACAAGGCAACACATCGCATCACCATTCAACCTGCTGCTGGCGTGTTGCTGAAACGTCCCAACGCGCACTCTATCCTCTGGATACTCTCAAACTTTATGAGGTTCAGACTTAAGCCGACAGTGGCCTCACGTCGACCCTCGATTTTCTAGGGGAGACAGCCTGATGCCCGTAACGGACAGTGGTACAGTTCTTAGCGCAGCCATTTCACTTGCGGCTCGAATAGTTTTTCCGGTGGATGGGGCGTATTTCAGGGGGTATAAAACTCCCTCTTTGGACAGTTGTGCCTCGTCGTTGTGTCAATCATGTCAAAAGGTAATTATTTTTCGTGTCGTCTCCGCAGGCGTCGGTATCGTAAGTCAAATACTCCCGCAATGAAATTTTTCCTGGGGTAACGCTATATGCGGGATAGATTTGTTTTCTGGATAATAGGTTTATGCGTCAGTCAGGTGATTTATTGTTGGCTGTTGTGTTTTCTTAATAGGTATCGATAAGATTTTTTGGTACGACAATAGTCCAACTGGATCTTCGAGTTGCAGATATCGGTAAAAACCATGAATACAAGCTAATCGCTGATTTCTTGTTGAAACGCTATTAATTCTGACTTTCTCAAGCCATTCTAGAAAACCAAGAATGAGGGTTTTGTCGATGCGCTCCAAACTTAGACGTTCAATGGATAGATTACAGTCCTGTTTGCAGTAAAGCAGAAATAGCTTGAATGTATCCCGATACGATTTAATCGTGTTGGAACTCACGTTGCGCTGTCCGGGGAGATAAACGGCTAGATAATGAGTGAGTGCTTTTGCAAAATCAGTCGGTTTCATGATCATCACCTCCGATTAAGGGAATAACATAACCAAAAGCATGCTCCATTTTTGCCGTTATATCGGGATATAGTTCAGCAGTAAGTCTTAGATATTGTGAGGTATCGCTGAACGAATCATGACCCAAGTATGTTTTTAGAATCGGCAAGTAAGCCGCCAAATCCTTTCCTTGAAGCACCCACTGCCTCAAGCAGTGAACAGCGAACGTATGTCTCTCAAGAAGCTCATTTTAAGTCGTTGATATAGGAAATATTTTTTTAAGTCATTTCTGATGCTGGAGTTAATTGAAAACCCATTGCTTCAGCACGTTTGGTTAAGTTTTTAATGACCCGTTCGCGATATTTTTCTTCATAATAAGTCTGACCCTGATCCACATATTCTTCCCCCTTGGTTAGCATGGCGTATATTAACCGTGCCAGTTTATGGGCACAAGCGGTGACCGCTTTGCCTTTATCCATCCGCCCACACAACCTGCGATAGTAGGCACCTAAGGCTGATTGACTGTTGCGTAAATTCATCGCCGCCATTTTGAGGGCTTTTGCGGCCTTGTTGGCCGTCCGTTTGGTCGCCGCTGAAAGCACCTTACCGCCGCTAATCCTGGTCCCAGGACATAAGCCAAGCCATGAGGCAAAATGCTTGGCACTCTTAAATTTGGACATATCGGCACCGATTTCCGACAGCACCTTAAACGCGGTGGTCACATCAATGCCATCGATGCGGGTTAAATCCACCCCGCACATTTGCATCAATAGTAAGCGTGCATCAAACTTGGGGGCATTTTTGGGCTTGCCACCACGGCGTTTGTGTTTTTCCGGCTTTAGGTCATAGCGTGCCAAGTCTTTCATCAGTTGCTCTATTTGTTGGTCGCAAGCTAGCAGTTGTTCAGCATAAAAATCATACAACTCGACGGCCACCTTAAGGCTGAATAAATGCTCATCCCGCCAACTACCTTGCAAGGCCTTGGTAATCTCTTCCTCGCTGGCCTTGACATGACCGTTGCGGTATCTGGCCAACGTTCCTCCATCCCGTTCACCCGCCAAAATAGCACGGATTATCTTTTGCCCCGTTTCACCCATAACATCAGACAGGACTTCCGTCAGTAAAATGT
>PMDM01000144.1 GCA_003155565.1 Methylococcaceae bacterium
TTATTGCGCGGCAGCAAAACCGAAGTGGCGCAATGCCTGAGCAACGACCTGCAAGTGCCAGCCAGTGCTGAAATTGTCCTGGAAGGCTTTATTTATCCTGATGAAACGGCTAAGGAAGGGCCTTTTGGTGACCACACCGGCTATTACAACGAGGTCGATGAATTTCCGGTATTTACTATCGAACGGATTACCCAACGAAAAAACCCGATCTACCATAGCACCTATACAGGTAGACCTCCAGACGAACCCGCCATCTTGGGCGTTGCCTTAAACGAGGTATTCGTCCCCATTTTGCAAAAACAATTTCCGGAAATTGTTGATTTTTATCTGCCCCCAGAAGGCTGCTCTTACCGCATGGCGGTCATCAGCATGAAAAAACAATATGCGGGTCATGCCAAACGGGTGATGCTGGGTACTTGGTCTTACCTACGCCAATTTATGTATACTAAATTCGTCATTGTGGTCGATGAAGATATCAATGTCCGTAGCTGGGAAGATGTGATTTGGGCAATAACCACACGTATGGATCCAGCACGAGACTTAACAATACTGGAAAACACGCCGATTGACTATCTTGACTTTGCCTCGCCCGTGTCTGGTTTAGGTTCGAAAGTAGGCTTTGATGCGACCAACAAATGGCCTGGAGAAACCAATAGGGAATGGGGGAAAACCATCGCAATGTCCAAAGACATTAGCGACAAGATAGATAGTATGTGGGATTCTTTATTTCACTGAACAAGACCAAATGCGAATAATAAAGTTACAGAGACAAAAAACCCAGCTTATAGCTGGGTTTTTGAATCGTGAGCGGGTAGCTATTTGGCAAATGGCTATAAGCTAAAAACCTTCACTTTAGCCGTTTATAATCTACTACTTAGAACTCACCAAACATTCCTTTGCGTCCGCCGCCTTCAGTAGTGCCGCCAAATGTGGGTGCTTGGTCGGGTTTTTTCATTTCCACTTTGGCTTCTTCAACCAACGATGTTCCTAACATAAAATCCCCAGATTTTGCAGCCTTTTTCGCTTGTTTAATTTTGGTGCTGATACGCTGTAGGCGTGGAGAATTGCCATTGGTACCTTGATCTTTTGCGACATCAGATGCCTCGGAAGCAGCAGTGTTAAAAGCGTTTAAGTCATTGGCTTTAGCTGCTTCTAACATCTTTTCTGCAATACCTAAAAGTTTTGTGTAATCTTCATGGAGAGGGGAGCCAGCTGCTTGTGCTACACCCAGTGAAAACAGAGACAGCAATAAAGCTGCCAGTATGTGTTTAAAATTCATTAATTTTCCTCATGTATCTATTTGCTCTATATGACAAATATAAAAAATGCGACTGAATGTTTCTAGTAAACCAAATACATTCCTGCATCATAGTTTCCAAAACAAAAAAGCTTTGTGTTCCTAAGGCAATACCACAAACTTAGGTGTGTTCAGAATAACATTTTTTTAACAAATAGTCTATTTTTAGCACTATCACAAAATTGTCCAAGACAGTTTGATTTAAATCAAACTAATTAGAAATTTTGATTAAAAATGGTCAGACGTAAGTGGTGGTCTGATACCATAACGATAACTTATTGTATAAACTGAAAATAATAAATATCGGTAAAGCGCTGTCTTAAAGGGAGCGGCCTTGTCTATTGCTGAAACGCTAAGGTTCTACTTGATACGACGATATTGTTTTACAAAATTTTTTCAAGGATTTTATAAATCAACAGGGGCTAGAAGACCCTAGACGAATTGGAGAAGGGTTATATGAAGGCAGTCACGCGCCAGGGAAGGCAATAATCTTTATTCAAAAAAGGGGGGCAGTGGCTCTATAAAAACAAAAACCCAGCACTTAGTCTGGGTTTTTTGGTAGTGGGTTAAACCTGTGNNACCCAGCACTTAGTCTGGGTTTTTTTTACTTCGTAACAATAGATGAATGGTTAAGTGGCTTTCAACCACTCGATTCAAACACGAGCGTATTATCTATTCAGCACCGGAAGACATACCGCCCCACTGGGGTGGCGCATTGGTTTTCTTCATTTCCACCATTGCTTCTTCAATCAGCGTGGTAGCTTTAAGAAAATCCCCGACATTTACTGACTTCTTGGCTTGTTTGATTTTGGTGCTTATCCGTTGTAAGCGGGGAGAATTCCCCTTGTTACCTTGAACTTTTGCCACGTCAGATGCCTCAGTAGCGACAGCCGTAAAAGTGGAAGCGTCAGACGCTTTACTCGCTGCTAACATCTTTTCGCCAAGAGCTATTAGTGCGGTGTAGTCTTCATTGATTGGCGAACCAGCCGCATAGACCATGCTTGATGTGAACAAAGACAACAGCAGGGCNNGCCAAAATGTATTTAAAATTCATGTGTTTCCTCGAATATATTTGCTAATCGGCAATCAGGGGACGAGTTGCGAGTTTCAGTCTCATGAAACGCACCGACATCCATTGATTGCCAAAACGCCATCTGTCCCTAGGGCCAAACAAAGCGTCCAGTGTGTTTAAAATCCTTTTTGCTAACGCTCCAGTATGCAAATATAACCAATAAGTACTACGGGCAGTTTGATCTAAATCAAAAACTTCACATAAAAATCAAGAATTCAAATTGCTGCATCAATTTGACTGACNNTGTACATTGGGGTCATGGGCTATGCTTTTCGCGAGGTAATCTTCAGCCTTAACATAATCTTGGCACACAAGGCTCAACTTGCCAAGAATGGTCAGTAGTACACCATCATCTTTATGATAAGGAAGCCAAGCCTCGGCAATTTCCAACTGTTTGAAAACATCTTTTGACCGTAAGCTACCGAATAAGAGCAACAGCGTTTCATCCCAGTTAATGGTCAAGGTTTCAATCAATTCGTTTTCGATTTCCGCTCCCAAACCAACATTAATCATAGCGGCAAAATAAACCGCTGCGACATCGGGATTCTTTTTAATGTGGGGAGGGATTTCAGTCCACAGCAGCCTCATTTCATTGGTGCTGCCCTGTTTTATAGCTTGTTTCAATAAGCCGCCAAAAGCTTCAATTTCAAGCTTTTTTATTTCCGTCTCCATCAACACCTTATTTTTATTTAAGGTAGGCAGCAATTTACGCAGACCTTGCCAGTCACCTAAATGTTGGTAAGTTTGATGCAATAGTTTGAGTACGCTGGCATGGGTCGCGTCTATTGAATGCAGTTTCGTCAGCGTTTCTAAAGCCTGCTCAAACTGATTTGCCGAAAAATGCAGTTCCGCTTGGGTCAACCCGATTGCCACATCAGAACCCGGCGCGTGGGCTGCCGCTTTCTTGAGATATTCATCCCTTTTATCATAAGCACCGCGAGATTGTGCAGCCTTAGCGGCGGTCAAATAATGGATTAAGGGGGCACCGCTATGCGATGCGTGTTTAATCAGGACTTTTTCGGCTTGCTCCCAATTACCTTCTGCTGACCCTACCAAGCCAGCGATTAACGCATCTTGCGAACGGTTAAATTTAATGTTTCGGCTACGGTTTTTTACCTGCCAGGGTAGCCTGATTAACCACCCTAAAAACCTGAAAAACAAGTAAAGCACATAAAAAGTGGCAATCAGGCCGATCAGAAAAGCAATAAGTGACGTTTCCATCGACCAACTGCCAATTCCAATTAATACATAGCCTGGGTTTTCAAATGCCCCTAGCCATTTATTAACAAAAAATACCGCAGCTAAGGCAAACAAAAGTGAACTAAAGAAAAAAAGCCCGTTTTTCATTATGCGCTCACTCTTGCTGCTTTGGGGGGATGGCTTGGGACAGCGGATTTTTATCAGCAGGATTTGCTGACTCAACAGGCTTGGTCGTTGATCCAATAGAATCCGATGGCGCTTTCGTACCTTCTTCTTGCCCCGATTTTACTTCATCAGTAGACAAAGCCTTATCGGTTTCGATTCTTAGCTTAGTCACATCACGCAGCATTTTTAACGACAGGCTGATATCAGGTAACTGGCTACGCAGTTTAATGCCTTGTAAGCGCGATAACTCACTGACAAACCCTTTAACATTATCGTTGTTGGTGAAGTGTTGATTAATAGCGGTTTTTATATCCGCCAAACCTGCTTGAAACAATGCGTCATTTTGCTGGACTAAGGCAATTTTCACTATTTCCAACTTGACCTTAAGTTGTTCTCGGATGAATTCAGCTTGTTCCTGAGTGAGTATTTCCTTGATAGGTTTATCAGAGTGCTTGATAGTGACTATACCTTCCAGTTCATGAATGGCGCTATTGAGCAAATCATTGGGCTCTTCGCTGACTGGACTGGATTCAGCCGCCTCTCCTGTTGCTGTTAATGGTTTACCAGAATAAGGCAGTAGCAAAGTCAGCTTGGCAACATCGCTTTCCAAGGCCTGTATGGAAACGTAAAGCCCCACCACATCAGGTACTTTGACACCCTGAAGCAGAGAAATTTCTTTGGCGATCTGTTCACGGATTGTGATGGTGCCGGTATCGCCACTTTCGCGCAAGCGCTGGTCAGCCGCTTCAAGGGCTGCACGCGTGGTATTTACATCACCCACCAAATGCAGTCTTTCATTGGCAACGCTAAGCAAGTATTCAGCATCCGCAATTAACCAGTCTCCTCTTGTTTTGCCAAGTTGCCGCTGCACCTGGAGGACTTTGTCAGTGAGTTCTTTACGCGTAGCTTCCGTTTTTTGGGTGTGCAGGTCAGAAAAATCAGCCAGCGTTTTATTAAAGTGATCTTCTTTACCGGCAATTTCGGATTGAAGAGCCGCCAATTGCGATTGTATGGCAGTCAGTTGCGCCTGATAATCGTTGATTTGCCGAGTTAGTTCGCCTTTGACTTGACCGCCTAAACCTTCTTGTTTATCGCGTAGTTGCGTAAAAAAATAAAACCCAGCGCCTGCCAAACCCAAAACAAGGAATAAAATGATGATAACAAACAAAAGTCCGCTACTTGACCGGGGAACTGGCCTCGGTTTGCCGTCATTTTGACTAATAACGGGTTCTTGTTCTGGTTTTGGTTGTTCAGTCAATTCTGCCACTCTATTCCCCGTTAATTACCGCAATAGCCGTTTCAAGAATTGCTAGGTCTGAAGGGCATCCAGTCACAGCAATTCGCATAAATCCCATCTCGGCAGCTAAGCTGCTTATTCTATCGCTAATGACCACCAGCGGAATCGTAGCCATACGCCTTATATAATTTGTACCTAGCATGGTTGCCAAATTCTGCAATGCCTCACAACTGGTGATAACAATTACGTCCAACAAGTCCTGCTCAAGCAAATTGATAACCTCGGTTGTGTCTATATCCGGTATAACCCGCTTATAAACTTCCCAATAGCTGACATTAGCGCCCCTGCTACGAAGAACATTGGCCAGTTCCTCACGTCCGCCTTGGCCTCGAACAATTAATATGTCCTGACCATTAACATGCTGCAATTGCGGCATGGCCAGTAAAGATTCACTGTCATAGCCAGTTTTGGGGATCATGGCGACCTGTAAATCGGCAGATTCCAATTCCTTGGCTGTCGCTTGCCCAATTGCCGCTATTTGCGTTGCTTGAAATTGCGCTATTCTGCCACCATTCGCTTTAAGCGCAAAATTTACTGCATTGGCACTGGTAAAAATAAGCCATCGGTACTTTGACAACTGGGTTAAGGGATTGGTTGCCGTTGGCGGATCATCGGACTGGCTATCTGATTGACCATCTAGGCGGACGATTTGCAAAACAGGGAAACGCACAGCTACCCCGCCCTGTAGCTCGATGATGCGACATAAATTTTCTGCTTGATGGTCGGGACGCGTAACTAAAACATGCGCCCCTTTTAACGCATTGCTCACAAGTTAAGCGCTTGCAAGACCTTGTCCGCGCCTTGTGCCAGAAGATCCTCAGCAATTTTTCGGCCAATTGCTTCTGCTTGTTCCGGTTTGCCACGGCTTTCGCTGCGATAAATCCGGCTACCGTCAGGGCTGCCGACCAAGCCGCGCATGAACAGTTGATCGCCAATTATTTTGGCAAAACCCGCGATAGGAACCTGACAACCGCCGCTCAATCGCGCATTCATTGCCCTTTCTGCAGCTACGCATATACCTGTTTCGCTATCATGTAGCTTGCTTAGCATGTCATTTAGCTCCTTGTCATCAACCCGGCATTCTATACCTATTGCGCCTTGACCTATGGCAGGCAAACTTATTTGAGTATCAAGGCGTTGGGTAATCCTTTCAGCCATGCCCAGCCTTATCAATCCAGCGGAAGCCAAAATAATGGCATCGTAATCGCCTGCATCCAATTTTGCCAATCGGGTATTGACGTTTCCCCGCAACGTCAAAATTTCTGCATCAGGATATAACTCCTTGATTTGGCATTGCCTACGCAAACTGGACGTGCCGATCCGGGCCTTCGCGGGTAAATCAGTTAATGAAGCATAACGATTAGAAACAAAGGCATCGGTAGGATCTTCGCGTGGCAATATCGCCGCCAGATGCAAGCCTTCAGGAAACTCGACGGGCACATCCTTCATTGAATGTACGGCAATATCGGCTGTTCCTTCCAACATTCCCATCTCAAGTTCTTTTACAAACAAGCCCTTACCACCGATTTTGGCAAGCGGCGCATCCAGGATTTTATCGCCCTGAGTCGTCATTTTTACCAGTTCGGTTCGCACGCCGGGGAAGGTTTGCTCCAATAAATGTGCGACATGTTCAGCTTGCCATAAGGCTAGTGGGCTTTTGCGGGTGGCGATACTGATAATTTTTTCAGTCAAGTGAAAACTCTTTTACAGTATTATTTTAATAAGGGAAGAAGGCTAATTGTTTATAGCATCTTTAGTTAATTGAAAGCAGTAAAGATAAGAATTCTATAATACCTCGACAGGTAATACTTGATTCTTCTTCCTCGGAAAAAGATTTCGCTGCTTTCCCCAACCGATCATTGATTGCCCGCCACGCTTCCTTTTGCGGTGGTCGCTCAACCAGGATTATATCAAGATTGAGATGATCCAGTTCACGCAATGTGCTATATAAAGCATGGGCATAATCATCAACCTGTCTGGGCATTGTAACAACATGAACCCGTGGGCTTTCGACTAATTCCAATGAGTAGTTAACAACGCCAATCTTTTTGTCTTGAAATTTCTGGTATTGAAAAATCGTTTGTAGCTGCCGAGTCGTACAAAGGATTGTGCAAGTAACCGGCGCGTAGTGCACCTCCATCATCCCTGGTGTGCGGATCGTGGGATTTTGCGGCAAAATCAGTTCTCTTTGTAACACTTCTTCAATTTGTAATCGGTTTATTTGCCCAGGGCGAAGTAGTTTAGGTTGTCCAAAACTTAAATCGACAATTGTCGATTCCAAACCAACCTGACAAGGACCGCCATCGAGAATCAAATCAACCGCATCACCTAATTCTTCTAGGACATGACTGGCTTGGGTAGGACTGATACGGCAAAAACGATTAGCTGACGGCGCGGCAATCCCGCCGCCAAATGCCTGTAATAGGTTTAGCGCCACCGGATGCGCGGGTACTCGTAAAGCGACGGTTGACTGTCCGCCGGTAACTTCCGTTGGTACGTCAGGCTTTTTATTCAGCACCAGGGTCAGCGGCCCAGGCCAGAAGCGGTCTGCTAACTGCCGGGCAGAATCAGGTATTTCAGTAACCCATTCATCTAAAGCTGAGAAATCTGGGATATGAACGATCAAGGGATGATCGACTGGCCTACCCTTGGCTGCAAAAATACGTTTCACCGCATCCGGGTTTTTGGCATCTGCCCCCAAACCATAGACCGTCTCGGTCGGAAATGNNGCCGATTCATCGGCGATTACAGGATTCATATGCTAATTGGATAATTAAGGGCGGCTCGATTTCAATCAACACCTCATCAGGGTTTACGGGATCAACCTTGACGACATCGCGGCCTTGACCACACCCGCTATGGGCACAGTGATTTCTGTTTCCATTTTCATGGCCTCGGTTACTATTATCGCCTGTCCGGCGGCGGCCTCGCAACGACTTCCCTGTTAGCACCTTTATGTAAACCTCAACTATAGGCTGGATATATGGCAGCAACTGCGCTCACTGACCGCTGCAATCGAAAAGAAAAGGCTTGCAAAAAAGAGGAGTCCATATATAGGTACATGCTTTTCTGTGTCCACGTGGAACAAATGCGCTGATGCGTACAGTGGGTAAAACCGCCTGCCCATATTCTCAATAACAACTGATACTAATCCCAATAAGTTCTCATTGTTACNNAGGGAGAAGGCCAGGATGAGGGGATTTATATAACAACTTTTTGGGATTGGTATGACTTTTCGTGACCGTCGTGTACTTCGTGGTGAAATAAAGCTGTTGCCATAAAACTCACTGAATAGTTACGTGGATTGATAGTAAACTAGCGCCTCTTAAAAATAATCAGTTAGAGGTGTCTATTGGCGTGGTTGCTATTATTTTCTGCGGGTTTGGTGGAAATCGTGTTTGCCTTGAGCCTCAAATATAACGCGGGCTTTACCCGCTTGATTCCCAGTTTGATTACCCTTGTTTCGGGCGGTGTGAGCCTGTTTTTACTGGTAACGGCGATCAAATTTCTGCCAATTGGTACGGCTTATGCTGTTTGGACGGGAATGGGCGCGGTAGGCGTTGCGATACTCGGCATCGTGTTGTTTAAAGAATCTGCGGACTTCTATCGTTTAGTGTCCATTTTCTTAGTCATTGTTGGCATTATCGGCCTTAAGCTGACCGACAGTAATTAATGCTGCACCTAATTTTTCAATCCCCTATCGACAGCGCAGTGCTGGAGCGGATGGCTTCTGGCGATGTTGCCGTATTCCTTGAAAGTGCTGTGCTTGGCGTTTTGCAAAAAGGTAGTATAGCCGATGTATTAAGCAATAAGCTCAACACCAACCGTCTGTGCGTGTTGTCCGAGGATATGGCTATCAGGGGCATACTTGAGACTGAATTGGTAACAGGTTTGGAAGTCATAGACTACCCAGGGCTTGTTAACCTTACCGTCGAAAATCCGTTGATTACATCATGGTGTTGATGGTTAATGGACTGTCTTTGGAAACCACGGAGCAGGGTTTTCTGGTAAACAACTTAGATTGGAACGAAGCGGTTGCCGTACATCTCGCACAACAGGAAAACCTAATTCTTACCGACCAACACTGGGAAATTATAATATTCATCCGGTCGTATTATGGGCAATACAAACATTTGCCAAATACGCGGGTGTTTATCAAGGCAATAGCACTTACCTTGGGTGAAGACAAGGGCAACAGCCGGTATTTGCATCGATTATTCCCAGATGGGCCTTTGAAATATGCTTGTAAATTGGCGGGTTTGCCCAAACCGCCGACGTGTTTGTAGTTTGTAGCCCGTATGAAGTGAAACGTAATACGGGGAATCGGAGTCGCAAAGTCCCGGATTCCGTAAACTCCATCCAGGCTTGNNAACAACTTTTTGGGATTGGTATAATACGAGACAAGATACCCTGTCTCGCGGGGAATACCTTTCTAAAAATCGCCTAGTTTATTTTCTACCCAGGTCAGGTTATTTTTGAACTCAACATAGCTTGGAAAATCGGCCACCAATTCCGTCCATAAGTTGTGTGCCAGCCGGTAATGTTTTACCGCTAGCGCTTTATCGTCGGTTTGCTCATAGAAGCTACCCAGTTTTGAATACGAGATAGCCAAGTTGTTTTTAAACTCAACATTGTTGGGGTAACTATCATGGAGTTCTTTTTCTAAGGCGTTATAGTCTTGGAAGAATTGCAAGGCTTGGTCGAGGTTGCCTAAGGCGGCGTGGGTGATACCTCGATTTTGATACGAGATGGCCAATCCATTTTTAAACTCGACATTGGTGGGGAAGCTGTCATGGAGTTCTTTTGTTAATGCAGCATCGTCTAGGTAGAATTGCAACGCCTGATCGAGCTTGCCTAAGGCGGCGTGGGTTTTACCGAGATATTGATACGAGATGGCCAATCCGTTTTTAAAGCTGACATTGTTGGGGAAGCTGTTATAGAGTTCCTGTACTAATGCGTTAAAGTCTAGGTAGCGTTGCAAGGCCTGATCGAGGTTGCCTATAGCGGCGTAGGTTTCTCCGAGTTTAGAATGCGAGCTGGCCAAGTTGCTTTTAAAACTGACGTTGGTAGGAAAGCTGTCATGGAGTTCCTGTACTAATGCGTTAAAGTCTAGGTAGCGTTGCAAGGCCTGATCGAGGTTGCCTAAGTCGGTTAGGGTAGTACCGAGTCTTTCATACGAGATGGCCAAGCCATTTTTATACTCGACATTGTTGGGGTAGCTGTCATGGAGTTCATTTTCTAATGCGCAATAGTCTTGATAGTATTGCAAGGCCTGCTCGAGGTTGCCTAAGTCGGTTAGGGTAGTACCGAGTCTTTCATACGAAATGGCCAAGCCGTCTTTAAACTCGGCATTGTCGGGGAAGCTGTCATGGAGTTCCTTACTTAATCGAGAGCGTTCTAGGTAGCATTGCAAGGCCTGATTGAGGTTGCCTAAGTCGGCGTGGATAGTGCCTTGCCAACTTAGTGTAATTGCCAAGCTAGCTAATAAACCTGGGTTTTCTGGGTCAACCTCAAGTAATTGCCGTAGTAATGAGTGTCCTTTGTCATAAATCGCTTGTGCTTGTTCGATGTTACCCACTTGTTGATAGTAAAAACCCATCGCGTCGCATAAAACATGAAGATTCCAATCGGCAGTGGTTAACTTCTGTAGGACGCTTTCGCCAAAACGTGCCATTAGACTCGCTTGTTGGTAATTGTCTTCATGCAGGGTTTCGCGATCTAATTTTTCGATGAGGGTGCTAATCAACCCCTGACAATCTGCACGCAGATTGCCGTTTTTTTTGCGGGTAATTTCCTGTATGACCGGGCTACATTTAAAGGTATTATCGCTTGGGTTGTATTCAATCCAGCCTTTTTGGGCAAGGGTTTTTAGGGTGGGCTTAAGGTTTTCTGTCGTTGAAAGTAAGCTTTTCAGCGTGTTAAAGGGTATGTTTTCGGCTGGCAATACCGCAAAAACAGACAGCAGGGCAACTTCTGCATCCGACAATGCCATCAAATCGTACATGGCGGCAATAATGGCTTCCGGCTTTTCCTCGCGTAACTTACCTTTGGCTTGGTAAACCGTGTCGACAGCTTCAGATTCACTCAGGCTTAGTAAACCTTTGCTGCGTAAATCAGCCAATAAATTGGCCACGGAATAACTGGTTTCAAACTGGTTAACCTGGTTGAGGTTTTTAGCCAGCAGTTCAATAACCAGCGTGTTACCGCCTACCGCCTCACGTATTTGTTTAACCAAATCATCCTCGCTGTTTTGGTGTTTCTGGTAATGTTCCTTAAACAAGGCCAGTGCTTCATTTTCGGGTAAGCCTTCAATCCGATAAGTTGCCGCTTTTGCAAATTCGGTTATGCGCGTGGTTAATAAAAGATGGAAGTTGCTGCATCGGCGCAAATCCTGGTAGTTTTCGTTCAGGTCTTCCACTTCGTTGGCGTTGTCAATCACCAGTAAACACGGCTTGTTCAGCGCTGCCATTGCCGTCAGTAACAGGTTGAGCCTTTTTTCTGTAGGCATAGCGCTTTCAAAATTTAACGCCAAGGGGGTTTCCAATGCTGTCAGCAAGGCATTGACAATGCTTTTTTCGCTGAGTACCCAAGCCAGGTGTTGATAATCTGACTGATATTGTTCGTAATATTTGGATGCCAACGTGGTTTTGCCTACGCCGCCATTGCCATTCACCAATAACAATAGGTTGTTACCGTTGAACAGTTTGTCATGGATGGTTTGTAAATCGGTTTCTCGGCCTAAAAAAACTTCGGATTTGAAGGGACGTGGGGTTAGGTGCTTGGAGAATTTGCGGTCGCCAGCATAGGTGATATGGACATCACCTTGTTCAACATAAACCGATTTTTCACCTTGCTGTATAATGTGATTTTGATCGTTCATGGTTATTTAACTTATTGAATATTAAGAGTTACCGTTTTAGCCTTTTCTACATAAACGCTTTTATCACCCTGTTGTATGCTTCTTGTTGACTGTTGCGGTTTCTTGTTTTCTGCAAAATTTTCGCTTTCAAGGCGTTCCAATTCTTTGTTGAACTGGTTCCAAAGGTCGTTGGAATCGGTAAACGGGCTGATAAAATGGTCAAGATCGTGTAATTTTTGTTTGAATTGGTCGAGACTAGCATCGGGCGATGCCGGATCGGTTTTGAAATAAGTGAAGATGAAGGGCTTTTTCGTGGATTTAAACTGCCCAAAGGCTTTTTCAAATTCCACCGCCGTGTACATGCCGACTTTGCTGTAGGCTAATAGCAAAAACACGTCGGCGGCTTCGACGAACTTGTTGTACTCCGCCTGCGATCCAGTCAGCGACATTCGCGCCGACAAGTCTTCCCAAATATCCAGGTGCAAGAAAATGCCTTTATCGTACCAAGCCTTGCATTTGCGGTAGATTTCCAGCTCGAATTTTTCCCGATCCGGCTTTAATTCCGCAGACGAAGCAAGAAAGAGTTTGATTTTTTTCATCGGCTTTCCCCGGCATTTCGATGTTCATAGTTATCGCATACTTTTTAGGTAAATACCAGAAGCGTAAGGTAAGTAAGTATCCACAAATCGATGGGGAGTTATACCAATCTCAATAAGTTCTCNNCAACTTTTTGGGATTGGTATTACAACTAATCAGGAGTTTGCTTGAACCTATGGATTAAGCGCCGCTCTTTTTTGTTAGGTTTGTGGTCGATTCCGGTAAAGTTGAATAACTCTTTATGTTCGCGTTGTTCCTGGATTTGTAGTTGCCGTTTGGCATGGCTTTCTGGCGTTTCTTGATAGAGCAGAACGGCATCCTTGGCAGATCGCCGTTGTCCTGTGATGGCGGTAATGGTTATTTCCCAGGTATAACCACTCTTGTTGATGGTAACTTCAGCGCCAGTTTTGACTTCTTTTCCCGGCTTGGTTCGCTGTTCGTTGACGTGGACTTTACCGCCGCTAATGGCATCGGTTGCCAGTTTGCGGGTTTTATAAAACCGGGCAGCCCATAGCCATTTATCCAGCCGAACCGCATCAATGTCCGTTGGCACCAATTAAGCCGTTTTTTTCAATCCTCTGGGCAAGGAAAACACCACCTTTTCTTCAATACCTTTTAGTTCGACTGCGGTGTGACCGCCCCACGCCTTCAATTGGTCTATAACTTCTTGTACCAGCACTTCTGGCGCGGAAGCACCGGCCGTGACACCCACAACCTTGCTGTTGGCAAACCAGTCTTTTTGCATATCGTTAGCGGTATCGATAAGGTAGGCAGGTTTGCCGAGTTGTTCAGCTATTTCCCGCAAGCGGTTGGAATTAGAGCTGTTGGGTGAGCCGACAACCAGAATGGTATCCGCCGTTTTGGATAGGTCATAAACGGCATCCTGACGGTTTTGGGTGGCATAACAAATATNNATATCGTCCTTTTTCTGTTCCTGAATGGAGGTAAAACGTTTTCTCAAAGCGTCAACCATCACTTTGGTGTCAGTCATTGATAAAGTGGTTTGGGTGACGTAAGCCAGATTATCGGGATTATTGACTTTCAAGTTTGCGACATCAGCCGGAGTTTCTACCAGATAAATACCGCCATTTTTTGAGCATTTATCATATTGCCCCATAGTGCCTTCCACTTCTGGATGTCCCGCATGACCGATCAGAATGACTTCGCGATCGGACTTGGCATGTTTGGCGACTTGTAAATGCACTTTGGTAACGAGAGGGCAGGTCGCATCAAAAACGGTTAGTTTGCGCTCCACGGCTTCTTTTTGCACCTGCTTGGATACGCCGTGAGCGCTGAATATCAGGTAGGAACCGACCGGTACATCGGAAATATCTTCAATAAAAATAGCGCCTTTTTCTTTCAGCCCATCTACAACGGTTCGGTTGTGAACCACTTCATGCCGGACATAAATGGGAGCGCCAAAAGTTTCCAGTGCTTGATCGACAATATCAATGGCACGGTCAACACCGGCACAGAATCCACGAGGGTTAGCGAGTATGATTTGCATGGCTATATTTCTTAGGTTTAATTAGTTGTGCCTATTTTAACTCAACATCGTGTTAGATACGATGATTCCGTCGGAATCGACGCACAAAAATGATATTTCCTGAGTGATGCCAGTAAAAGTAATGGATACGTTACAGGCGACCTTGTCTTTTTCGTGACAAGGCAAGGTACGTGCATGTTGTGTAGCGTTCGAGATAATATCGAGGAAACGCTGAACTTGTGATTTCGCTCATGGTTCGACAAGCTCACCACGAACGGAATCACAAGGCTCCCCTGAGCATAGCCGAAGGCGCACCATGAACGGAATCAACCCGTTACCGTTCGTCCTGAGCTTGTCGAAGGAAGCCTGTCGAAGGACTACTGTGCAGAATTTCCTTAGAAATTCAACCACCCAGACCCAAAGGAACCTGCAAATACAAGGCTTACTATGGTCATTAGTTTGATTAAGATATTCAAGGACGGCCCGCTGGTGTCCTTGAAGGGGTCGCCAACCGTGTCGCCAACGACGGCTGCTTTGTGGGCATCAGAGCCTTTGCCGCCGTATTCCCCTGTTTCGATGAATTTTTTCGCGTTATCCCAGGCGCCGCCAGCGTTCGCCATCATCACTGCCAGCAGGAAGCCCGACAACAACGTGCCAACCAACAGCCCAGCCAGTGCCTCTTTACCCAGCACATGACCGACAACAATCGGCACAATGACGGCCAATGCGCCGGGCAGAATCATTTCACGCAACGCGCTTTCTGTGCTGATACCTACACAGGCTTTGTAATCCGGCTTGCCTGTGCCTTCCATTAATCCAGGGATTTCATGGAATTGCCTACGGACTTCCAACACGATTTCATGTGCCGCTTTGCCCACTGCCATCATGGTGAGGGCAGAGAATAAATACGGCATCATCGCGCCAATCAATAAACCGGGCAGCATGGTGGGGCCAAGGATGTCTAAACTTTCAATTTTGGCTGCGGTAACATAAGCGGCGATTAATGCTAATGCAGTTAATACTGCGGAGCCAATCGCAAAGCCTTTGCCGGTAGCGGCAGTGGTGTTCCCTAAACTATCGAGCGCATCGGTACGGTGCCTGACTTCTTCAGGAAGGTGGCTCATCTCAGCAATCCCACCCGCATTATCGGCCACCGGGCCATAAGCATCAGTCGCCAGAGTAACCCCCAAGGTGCTTAACATACCGACACCCGCCAACGCGACCGCATATAGACCGGCGGCGAGAGTGCCATCGGCCTTATGCCCCAGCCAGATACTGATCAGAATGGCAAAAGCCGTGATAAGTACCGGTAATGCGGTACTCATCATGCCCACGGCTAGTCCTTGTATGATGGTGGTTGCCGCACCCGTTTGGGTGGCCTTGGCAATCGCCAGTGTCGGTTTTTCAGTATACGAGGTGAAGTGTTCGGTCGCGTAAGCAATGGCGTTTCCAGCAACCAATCCGACCACAATAACCAGCCAATAATTGAAGTGTAAGCCCGATAGCAACACAGCCAGCAAAGACAGGCCTAAAACCACCACCGACGCGCCCCAAACCGAGCGGCGTAGCGCTGTCAACAAATCTTCCAGGGTTGCGTTTTCGTCAACTTTTGCTACATATTGGCTAAGATAATGAACACACCGTGAGACTAACGATGCATTGGCAACTATACCCGCTAATTCGCTTTCATCCCGCTCCTTGCCTATGACCATGTAAATGCCAAACAAGCTGGAAACGACCCCGACGGCAGCAACCAGAAACGGCAAGCCGATAAATGCAGCAGTCGAACCCTTGCCCAATGCCGCGCCCAGCGTGGCGGCGGCAATAATGGAGCCGCTATAGCTTTCAAACAAGTCNNTCGGCAATTACGGCGGGATTGCGCGGATCATCTTCAGGGATGCCTTTCTCAATCTTGCCCACTAGGTCAGCGCCGACATCGGCCGCTTTAGTAAAGATGCCGCCGCCTACCCTGGCAAACAGGGCAATACTGCTGGCACCAAAACCAAAACCGGTAATATAAGTCAGTTGATGGGGATCACCGTTAAATACCAAGTACAGCAGCGTCATACCAATAAGGCTGAAGCTGACGACAGACATGCCCATAATTGCGCCACTGCCGAAAGCAACCCGCAAACCTTCATGCAGGCCACGACTGGCGGCGGAGGCGGTGCGGGTATTGGCGCGAACAGCGACGTACATACCCAAATAGCCAGCACCGGCTGAGGCAATAGCACCCGAAACAAAACAAAACGCCGTTTGCCATTGCAAAAATACGGTAATGACCGTGGCTACAAGCACCACAAAAATAGCAATCACACGATATTCGCGTGCCAGAAAAGCGGATGCACCTTCCTGAATGGCAGCGCCAATCTCGCGCATGAGCTCATTGCCCTGGTCGTAAGCAAGTACCCGTTTTAATTGCCAAAGCACAAACCCGACTCCGGCAATGCCCATCAATAAGGCTATAACAATTGATGCTGATGTTGGTAGTAGCATAGTTTCCACTCCTCTGGTTATTATAATTATTAATTTTTATTCAGTGGCGCATGACGGGCCAACAGCTACGAAATGGTTAAGATTTTCTCGCTAAGGATTATACCTTTTCATTGAGGGCTGTATACATTTTGTATGAGGATGGGTTAAGCACTTTTTGCTGCATCCGCAACCATGAATAAAGTCGGAGAATTTTGGATAGTTGGATTAACTATTGAAGTTACGATTGAGGAAGGAAGTAGTTGTCTTTAGCGAATTGATTGTTAAGGAATCTCTGAAGAAGTCCTTCGACAGGCTTCCTTCGGCAGGCTCAGGACGAACGGTAACTGGT
>PMDM01000393.1 GCA_003155565.1 Methylococcaceae bacterium
CTATAACTGTTGTCTAGAATTTATAACTGGCTTTAAATTTCCTACACTCAATCTAGATTAACCGAAAAAGTTTGAATGGGTTGGTCGTTTCAAGTGCGAATTTGAATGAAAACGAGGGCAAGTGTGTGTTTAATATTCTAACTTATAACAACATATCTCCGGTTGGCCTAACAAAACTGCCAGGCGAGCAATACAAAATCGGTTCGGAAATGGATAATCCCGATGCCATTTTGTTGCGTTCTTTTAACCTGCACAGTCAGGCTATCCCAGAATCGCTCAAGGCAATTGGCCGCGCTGGGGCAGGCGTCAATAATATCCCCATAGCAGAATATACAAAGCGCGGCATTCCAGTTTTTTATGCGCCGGGCGCCAACTCCAATGCCGTNNATGAACACGCCGGGCGCCAACTCCAATGCCGTGGCTGAACTAACAATAGGAGGGATGCTGCTGGCCTCCCGTAATATCGCTGCAGCGTTAAATTTTGTCGGCGGTTTGGAGGGAGATGAGGAGGCGATTAATAAACAGATTGAAAGTAATAAGAAGCATTTCGTCGGCTTTGAGTTATCTGGAAAAACCCTGGGGGTATTGGGTTTGGGTGCGATCGGGGTAAAAGTGGCCAATGCAGCCGTCGCCCTGGGTTTGAATGTAATCGGATTTGATCCATTTATGTCGCTGGAGAATGCCTGGCAGCTTGCTTCATCCGCAATCCCCGCAACCAGCATAGATGATCTGGTATCTCGATCAGATTTGATCAGTCTCCATGTCCCATTGAACGACCAGACTAAAAGTTTGATCAACAAAACCCACATTGACCGGATAAAAAAAGGCTCAACCTTACTCAACTTTTCTCGGGCTGGTGTCGTAGACGAAGGCGCTGTACTGGCCTCTTTGGACGCTGGAAATCTCCATACTTATGTCTGCGATTTTCCAGTACCTGCCATGTTGAACCATGCTCGTGTTATTTTGTTGCCCCACTTAGGTGCCTCTACAGCAGAGGCAGAAGACAATTGTGCGGTCATGGTGGCAGAACAAGTGCGTGACTTTCTTGAAAATGGCACTATTCGACACGCTGTGAATTTTCCGGAAGTCTTTCTTCCAGCCTGTGGGGAAGGCGTCCGCCTTGGAGTCGCCAACAAAAATATACCCAACGTATTAGGGCAGATATCATCGGCATTAGGTGAAGCCGGACTCAATATCCTTGATATGCTGAACAAGTCGCTCGGTGATTTTGCCTATACCTTGATTAATATTGATACTGATGTGCCCCTAAGGACAGTGGAACATATCCGCTCAATTGACGGTGTTTTGTCTGCCCGTGTAATTTATCAGCATGACATTAATCGTTAATTTCGATTGGCTCTCCTTTTCAGGTCATCCTAAGTCTCAGTCAGGACTTATAGATATAATTTAACATTTCAAGGAAATAGGCAATAAATTGTCTAGTCTGTGGACATTGGACATCAATAGGCATCCTGATGCAGGTTCAGACTTTTTGAAAGTTTTGGATACTTATAGATTCGGCCTTTTAAAGTTTGAATTCTTTCTGAGTTAATGCCATGTACAGCAATATATACAGATAGCTTGACTTCAAACTTTAAAAGGCCGGAGCAATAGTAAGCAGTGGAGTCAATCTCGAACCTTACCCATATATATTTCTTAGATTCTGAATTTTTATAGTACTTTTCAACGTTTGTTTGATATAAGTCAATGCGGCACCAAACCTACGCTATGACAATGAGCATCTTTTTTACCGAAAAGAAAAAACTATAAAGAGTCTATCAAGCCCAGTTTTACCCTAAACCATTTACAAATTACCGCCTTCATTAAGGCGTGATTGAATACTTCAATTTTTGAGTCTTAAAGTTGATTATATGGCAATATCTTGGTCCACTTTTACGTTCATTTAACTTCTCGCCTTACAATCATGACGAGAGCAGTAGTTTTAAGTTCGAAAAATCATCCTAAGAAAATGATGGGCTGGCATTACTTTATCAACTTGTTACGAGACCGTGATGATATTACGGCCTGATTTACTTAAGGGGGTATGGCCGAGCGGCACCTAACTAAGACATGCAAAGTTATAAGTGCTTTTTCGACAGCACCATATAAAACACGTGTGCTGACACAACAAAAAACTGAAAGCATTGAAAATGAATGTTTCTTTATTAAAAAGAATGACCAATCGAGATATGCCTGTGTCTTTCGAAACTATGGCCAAATTTATAGTAACAACTACCTCATTATTCTAACGACAAAAAAATCTTTTTTCACGTTTCGTCAACGTGACAAGGAAACAAAAATGATCAAACCCACAGATATAACCCTCCCGGCGGATCTTCAAGGGCATGATC
Source organism: Methylococcaceae bacterium (assembly GCA_003155565.1). Classification (GTDB taxonomy): domain Bacteria; phylum Pseudomonadota; class Gammaproteobacteria; order Methylococcales; family Methylomonadaceae; genus Methyloglobulus. Next base: position 2,352 of record PMDM01000393.1, read on the forward strand.
TGGGAACCGGCCCTATTCGAAGCCACCGTCCCGTTTACCAGGATTTTCTTCCCCCGTGCAACCATGCCTGCCCTGCAGGGGAGAACATCCAGGCTTGGTTAGCATTGGTGCAAGCGGGTCGCTACCAACAAGCGTGGCAACAAATCATGAAAGACAATCCTATGCCAGCCATTCATGGACGGGTTTGTTACCACCCTTGTGAAACCCAATGTAACCGCAAGCAACTTGACGGAGCAGTCAGTATCCATGCCGTTGAACGTTTTCTGGGAGATATGGCTTTGGCTGAAGACTGGCAAATTGAAGCTGACTCTAAACCCAGCGGTAAACGAATCCTGGTAATTGGTGCCGGGCCAAGCGGACTATCGGCGGCGTACCATCTAGCACGTCTAGGGCACAAAGCAGTGATTTATGAAGCAGGCCCTATTGCAGGCGGCATGATGCGTTTTGGCATACCGGCATACCGTTTACCACGACATGAACTTGATTTGGAAATAAAAAGAATCGAAAGCTTAGGTGTAGATATTGTTCTCAATAGAAAAGTAGACAATCTGCTCGCCGACAAAAAGGAAGGCTTGTTCGATGCGGTATTTGTGGCTGTCGGCGCACAGTTGAGCAAACGTATCGACATTCCTGCCAGAGATGCTTCAAAAATGCTCGATGCCATTACCTTTTTACGGGATGCTTCAGCAGGGAATGCTCCAAAACTGGGACGGAAAGTCGCCATTTATGGAGGAGGGAATACCGCGATGGATGCCGCCAGAACTGCAAAACGGCTCGGTGCAGAAGAGGCCTTGATCATCTACCGGCGCGATCGCGAGCACATGCCGGCACACTCTTTCGAAGCCGATGAAGCCATCGAGGAAGGCGTCAAAATCAATTGGCTGCGGTCAATTACAGAAATCGATGAAAATTCATTAAAAGTGGAAATCATGGCACTGGATGCCTAAGGCAGGCCGCAACCCACCGGCACCTATGAAACGCTGGAAGCGGATGCCCTTATTTTAGCTGTCGGTCAGGATAGTGATAGCGGTTTTTTACGCTCGGTTCCAGGTATAGAGTTTAAATCCGATGGCACAGTAATAGTGAAAACAGACATGCAAACCGGAGCTGAAGGTATTTTTGCTGGCGGCGATATGGTGCCCAGCGAACGAACAGTTACAGCAGCAGTGGGACACGGTAAAAAAGCCGCACATTATATTGATGCGTGGTTACGAAATTCAAAGTATACATCGTCCCCAAAACATGACCTTGTCGGCTTTGAAAAATTGCATATTTGGTACCAGACCGATGCCGACCAAAAACAACAAGACCATGTGCCCGCATTACTACGTACGGAAAATTTTTCTGAAATTGTCGCCGGACTCAATACGGCTGATGCCGCCTTTGAAGCGCAGCGATGTTTCTCCTGCGGTAATTGTTTTGAATGCGATGGCTGTTATGGTGCCTGCCCGGAAAATGCCATTACTAAATTAGGGCCTGGGAATCGTTACCGTTATGAATATGATTTATGTACTGGCTGCGCCGTTTGTTTCGAACAATGTCCTTGCCATGCTATTGAAATGGTCAAGGAAAATGGAGAATAATCAATGACCGAAAATCAGGTTGTAACGGTTGATGGCAATGAGGCCGTCGCCTATGTCGCTTACCGCATCAATGAGGTTTGCGCAATCTATCCGATCACGCCGTCTTCGACAATGGCAGAGTGGGCCGATCAATGGGCTACCGAAGGCAAAACCAATATCTGGGGTAACATTCCGCTGATTGCTGAAATGCAAAGTGAAGGCGGTGCTGCGGGGGCGGTTCATGGCGCCTTGCAAACCGGGGCTATGACCACAACCTTCACGGCTTCACAAGGGTTGCTGTTGATGATTCCCAATATGTACAAAATAGCAGGCGAATTGACCGCCACAGTTTTCCATGTGGCGGCTCGTTCCCTGGCGGCTCAAGGCTTGTCGATATTCGGCGATCATTCCGATGTCATGGCTGTTAGGGACACTGGCTTTGCGCTGCTGGGCTCCAGCTCGGTTCAGGAAGCCCATGATATGGCGTTAATTGCCCAGGCGGCAACCCTGGAAGCACGGGTTCCGTTCATACATTTTTTCGACGGGTTCCGGACTTCCCATGAAGTCAACAAAATCGA
>PMDM01000143.1:0-3424 GCA_003155565.1 Methylococcaceae bacterium
AATTGTTAAGTCTTGAGAGCCAGGAGCGTTCGTTGCATGAACGCCAGTTTTACCTTGAGGGTGAGTTGGCGCAAATTGACCCCAATGCACTAGCCACCAATGCCACGGGCAATCGCGTTTTTGACATGAAGGATCGCCTTAAAGTACTGGAATCTGAGTATCCTTCCTTACAAGCCAGCTATTCTGCCGACCATCCTGATGTCATTAAAGTCAAACGTGAAATTGAATCGCTAAAAAAACAGACGGGCGGCAATATTGACCTTAATAAAATGAATGCCGAACTGACTAACAAAAAAGCCGACCTGGCGTTACTGTTAAAACAATATTCGGAAAAACACCCTGATGTATTGAAACTTCAAAAGCAGATCAGCATTTTGCAGCGTTCCATGGTAACTGCCAAGGAAACTGAATCAACCAGTACGTCAATATTGCCTGATAACCCCGCTTATATCACCCTGAAAGCGCAGATGGAAGGCATACATGCCGAGCTTAAATCGCTGGATTATACCCGCGACCAGCTCAACAAAAAAATGGCTGATCTGCGTAAGAGCTTACGTCAGGCACCATTGGTCGAAAAAGAATATACCGATCTTATCCAGGAGCTTGACAACTCCAATATTCGCTATCGTGAAGTCAGTGCGCGAGAAATGGAAGCGCAAATTTCCCAGCAGCTCGAGGTTGAGCGTAAGGGTGAGCGCTTTACGTTGATTGATCCGCCTCAAGAACCCCTTGAACCGATCAGCCCCAACCGGCCAGCGATTCTTTTCCTAGGCTTTGTTTTTGCGATTGCCAGCGGATTTGGCTGTGTTTTCTTGGTTGAGATGCTGGGTTCAACCATCAATAACAAAAAAACTATTGCGGCTATTTTAGGCGTAGCTCCGTTATCGAGTATTCCTTATCTTGAAAGCAAGGAAGAAAGTGAAGCCATTACAAAACGGCGCATTATTGTGCTTGCAGGTATCTTGATTGCCGCTGTTGTCTCTGTTATTGGCTTCCATTTCATTGTGATGCCGCTTGATGTGTTTTGGTACAAACTGTTGCGTGTTATTGGCAATATCTAATTCACAACCCTATGATAAATGATGCGTTCAAAGGATACTTTAATGGAAAAAAACACCCAGACTATGAGCAATTCTGCGACATTCCCCACTGATAGCGAGGAGTTTACCTACACGCAGACTCGCATACTCACTACCGACAGCAAGCACTTGCAGAAAAACCGGATTGTCACCGGTTTTAAGCCGGGCGAATGGCTTGGATCGTATAAAATGCTGCGTACCCGTTGCTTACAGGCTATGGACGGAAAGAACTGGAGTACCTTAGCAGTCACAAGCCCTACCCCTCATTCAGGCGCGAGCCTCACCGCAGCCAATCTCGCTCTCAGCATCGCCATGGAGTTGAATCGTAGTGTCATGTTGGTTGATGCCAATTTCGCGAATCCCAGTATTTGCAAACTGTTTGGCATCACGGCAACAACTGGTCTCGGTGATTACTTGGCAAACGATACCCCGCTGAGTGAGTTATTGATTAATCCCAATATGGATCGGCTTGTGATCTTGCCGTCCGGTAAGGAGATCCTTAATTCTACCGAGATGCTGCGTTCGCCCAAGATGATACGGCTCTTAAATGAACTAAAAACCCGTTACCCCTCACGAATCGTCATTTTTGACTTGCCGCCATTGCTGTCACAAGCCGACACGCTTGCCTTTTCGCCTTATGCGGATTGTGTCCTTCTGGTTGTGGATGAGGGCCATACCAAAACCGAAGAACTTAAGCATGCAGCGACGCTGCTAAAAGAAATCAATGTGTTAGGTACCGTGCTGAACAGAGCCAGCGACAACAAAATCAAATACCAGGCAAACTAGTGCGGCAGCGTGTTTAGTCTTGTAACTTTTGTAATGCTTAGTGAAGAAAGCGCGAATGATTACGGATTATCGCCGCTATAGCTACCGCATACATATGTATTACATGTCTCACAAACTTAACATTCCCGTCATTTATGTGACTCCATTTCGACATAGTTACAGCGTTATAATCTAGACTTGCCAGAATCTATTATTGGCAGCGAGATGGAATTAACCAATGGAGCACGGATGACACGAATAGGGAGTGGGATAAGGAGTAGGTAGGGAGTGAAAATGGTAGCGGGGATTGTGTGTTTTGCCTAAAATTTTTAAAAATCACAAGCGTGTAAAAGCTAAACCTACCGTGAGGTAGGGACGGAAAACTAAGGATCTTGTGCGGTCTAAGCATCAAGATAGCCGAGTTGCCACCTTATTAACTTTATAAGGAGTATTTATTAATGAAAGTAATTAAGTATGGACGATGGCTATTAGCCCTCGCGATGTTGTCGGTTGGGGCTGTGGGCCATGCTGACGGTATGTCCTCAAGTACGTTTAGCATGCATTCACCCGGTGTCGTTGCGCCAAGTTTTCCATTATTCTTGGACACTAACGAAACCATAAAGGTGACTAAAAACGGCACAGGTGCCAATACCTTTTGGACAATGACAGGAACTGGCTCAACTACCTCGTTCTTTGGCAGCCTTTTAAAAAGTTATGACCTAGGCTCTGATAGTGTGAAATACGTGGCTAACTTCAATTCTGCTGGCCAATTGATCACATCTATGGGCGGCACAACGTTGACCAACTATTTGCAAATCAACGGTTCATTGCCAGCGGGTAAATTTGGTAACACCTCGTGGGTTGCACAACCGAATGAACTATTGCTTAAAGCTGACCTAACAAGTGTTGGTACCTGGAACGGTGTTGCTTTAGGCTTCGCCACCCATTTTACTGGCGGTTGGGCTGCACTTAACACCGCTTTGACTGGTGGCTCTAAGGGTGAAAGCTTGTGGTTGGCTGGTTTAAGTGCTGATTTTTCCAATCTGGTTAAAGCCTTGGATGGCAATAATGGCAACGGTACGCTAAGCTCGCTGTTCGGCGGTAACAAGACTATCACAGGTGTTGTTTCAGTCTCTTCGGTACCAGTACCCGCAGCCGTTTGGCTGTTCGGCACCGGCCTGATGTCGCTTCTTGCAGGCCGTCGTAAAAATGCTACTTTAAGATTTGCCGCATAAAAAGTAACCCTCGCTACACGCTACGTTGGCCGCCGCACGGCGGCCAACGTAGTTTCCTCACCAATCAAGCCCCGTACCCCACCAGAGAGATAATCCAGCACCGCTTCCAGGCGAACGCTATAGACGTGTCGTATATGCTTTAATGTTAGATTTATGCTGATTGTCGCAGCCGAAATGACAGTATTTCTTAGTGCCCTACAATGCTTTCCTGAGNNTTATTGAAAAGCTCAACCAACAGTTTCAAGCAATAGCCAACCTAATCAATTCGGGACTCGCTATTTTTGCGAAAGCCTAGTGGCATCCCAAGCAAGTAAGCGGCAAAAACTTATACGCCCCCTGTGCTGT
>PMDM01000143.1:3443-3718 GCA_003155565.1 Methylococcaceae bacterium
CAACTTTTTGGGATTGGTATGATTTGCATTTTCACCAAGCAAACAACGCTTCGTGAAAACTCCAAACCCTATCTCTTCTGTGGACCGCTCGACTCCTGCCGCAACGAATGCTTGCAAGAAACCAATGAACCGCTACATTGGAAAAAAATGTGCAGCAATGAATTTTATGCCTTTTAGCTTTTGTCTGAACCTGGGCTATCAAGCGACTTTAAAGTTTCTTTTGCCACATCCAAGCCAATAAAATCGCCTTTTTTATCGATGGCTTTTTGCAGGTA
>PMDM01000212.1 GCA_003155565.1 Methylococcaceae bacterium
TTTGCTTTTGTCCTTTGCGTCAATTGGCTCGGAATTTGTTCATGCCACTTTAACGACGCACCTTCAACGCGGTGAAAAGATAGTAGAACATTCGGTGCCTGGCCGAAATGCCGAGGTCTGCGTAATCCCTAAGCACTTTGGCGATATTGAATATGCGGACAATGACGCTAAGCATGAAGAAGAGCTTTGCGGTATCGAAGTGAATGCGAACGCGGCGGTTTGCCCGAAATTGAACAGTACAAATCCGGGGTTGGACATTTATTCGGTTCCTACGGGATTGACGCCGAAACAAATCGAAGCATCGGGTTGCAAGATTGCAAATGCCAAAAAGATCGCAAAATACAAACTCAGTACAAGTTGCAGTTACTCGCCATCAATCCTCGGCTATTACCATTTGTCGCGCATTTTGGGAAATATAGCAAACGTCCCTCCCGCAGTATTACGTACGTTTGATTTACAGAATCACATTGCCCTTGGTCGTAAAGCCTTGGCCAAGACTGCACCGGATACCCTTATTCATAAGACTTGGTCAAGCTTGATGACACAGCTGACTGCAGGTTCAAAGAGCAGTAGGCGAGATTTTCTTTTTACCGACGACTTTACCCAATCCTATGGAGCGCTCAGCTTGAACCCTAAGAAAGAGCAATTTTATAAAGAGTTCTTCAATAGCGGTGCCAACAATGTGGCACGCGCCGAAAACTTCCGCGATAAGAACCCGATCATGGCACTGCTGGCACGCAATGAAAACATGAGCAAACTCATTGGTAGAAGTTTCACAGCCGAGAACGTACAGAAGATGGTGCAGCTCAAAGATGCCGCAGACTTAATTGTGCTTGATACGCTGATGAACCAGCAAGACCGCTTCGGGAACATTCACTATATTGAGAACTTCTACTATCTCGACTCCAAAGAGTTGAACCAAGACGGCAGTGCCAAGCTGAAATCGGATAAAAAACTTACACCACAGGAATCCACACAAGTCGGTGCCGTCCCGGTAAAAGAAATGATCCTAAAAGATAATGACTGTGGTGTTGCCAAACAGAATGTCGCAAAGCAAACTGGTTTGGCAGATCGTATTTCGCATATTGATCCAGAAACCTACCGTCGTCTTCTCCAGTTTGATGCGGTCGGTGATTCGGAGGAAACAAGAAAATTCTTCGTTCAGGGTCTGTATTTTACGGCGAATGATTTTGTTAATGTGCGAAAGAATCTCAAGGATCTCGCGACCAAACTGCATCAGGCCTGCTCAACGGGTCGCTTGAAACTTGACTTGGATCTACGGGCACACTTCTCGAAGCAAGAGCTGAAAGTCCAGCGTTGTGATCTATAAGAATAGTTGACTCAAATCAAAATCTAAGCGGGTATCGGTAGGTGTATATTTTTAGTCGGGTAAGGAAAGCTTCTGTCGCAAAGGTTGGGAGAAGAAAAGGTATGCCGGACATAGAAAAGACGGTGTGAAGCATAATATCTCTCGGATCTTGAGCGGCTTTAAAACTGTTCATCGGATATTTCATGTCCTAAAATTATTAAATTATCACTCAGTTTGACAAATTTTGCGGCAGCACCCTCTGGCTCATTTTTTTTGAAAGGGGTTCAAGCTGTGAATCCTGACAATTAATGATTTAATCTAATTTTATTTTTAGCGAATTAATGAAACAATGTGTTGCATCCATAAGGATGGCTAACACAAATTAGGTTACTCAGAGGTCAAGTATTAACCACCATAAATGAGGAGAAGTCTGGTGAAAAAGCATAACCTACTAGTCGTTCTGGCTGGAATTGTCATATCCGCAATTTCATTTTCTTGTGTCGGTGGAAATGCACCGGACAACAGCTTGAAGGTAGTTATCATCCGGCACGGAGAGAAACCCGAAACCGGCGACAACTTGTCATGCCAAGGGGAGAGTCGCGCCCTGCAACTGCCAAAGGTCTTATATCAGAAATTCAACAAACCGAACTATACCTATGTTCCTTCGTTGGAGCTTGGTAAATCGATTACTCATGCCAGAATGTTCCAGACGATTACCCCATTCGCTGTTAAATATAATCTGACGGTCAATGGCAAATTCGACACAACCGATTATTCAAATATTGCCGAAAACGTACTGAAGAAAACAGGTACGATCCTCATGGTTTGGGAGCACAGCGCGATCCAATCTCTTGCCGAAAAACTAGGCGTAAAAAGTCCGCCACCTTGGGATGGTAAGGATTACGATAGTATATGGGTTATCACTTACCCGAAAGGTAAAGCTGTGTTGTCTTTCGATAAAGAAGGAGTATCCCCATCCACTGAATGCAACTTTTAAAACTAACCACATTAGATTGGTTTTCGTGAGTTTTCAAGTTTCGTAACAATAGTGGCCGTCCACATCAGTCTTGTTGATCGCGATAGCCTTGGGGATTGCCTGAAAAATGCTAAAATCAACGCTCAACCTAACTTTTAATTCAGGAAACACATGCCACAAATCACAATAGAACATAAGCCCAGCGAAGAACGTTTGAAAGA
>PMDM01000323.1 GCA_003155565.1 Methylococcaceae bacterium
GCACCTATTCCGATACGCGCGATGATTTTGTGCCGATGGACGAATGCACGCTAACCCGCGAGGCTTACGTCCAAGAAGTCGGCCTGCCTATTGAAGCCGAACCGTTCATTCAGCATATTCGCGGACTCCTAACGGCGGCAGCACGGACAGCGGACGATGCTTATCTTGACAACCCATTTTTCCAAATTATCGACGGCCGTCCGAAATTGGGCAAAATAATGAAAAAACCAATCCCTGATGGTTTCAAAGAACTGGATGCGGCGGTGACCCAGAAGCTCGATAGCCTAGGCCTGTCCTTATTGGATGTGCTCGCCGATACTTCGCAATGGGTCGGCTGGGACAAGCATCTTGGCCCGCTTAGTGGACACCAAGGTAAAATCAAGGAAGACGTACGGCGAAAAATTCTGANNGCGGCGCAAGATTTTGACTACGTTCGCCTATGGCACCGGCTTGGGGCCAACCCAGATGTCCCGTAATATCGCGGGCATCAGTGCACGGCAAATTTCCTTTGTCGATCAACGTCAAGCCTCCACTGAAAAACTGGAGGCAGCCATCCACTACATTATCAACGCCTACAACCAGTTCCAGTTACCGCGCTATTGGGGCGACACCAAGCGGGCTGCGGCCGACGGTACCCAGTGGAATTTATACGAAAACAACCTGCTCTTGGAGCGACACATTCGGTATGGAGGCTATGGCGGCGTGGCCTATTATCACGCTAGCGACGCCTACATCGCGCTGTTCTCACATTTCATCCCTTGTGGTGCCTGGGAGGCTATCTATATTCTCGATGGCCTGACCAAGAACAAATCGGATATTCAGCCCGACATTTTACATGGTGATACGCAGGCACTGAGCGCTCCGGTCTACGGTTTAACATTTCTATTGGGCATTAAGCTGATGCCGCGCATACTCAACTGGAAAGACTTGAAGTGGTTTCGCCCGACCCCGCAGGAAGCGTACCAGCATATTGACGCGTTGTTCACCAAGGAAGCCATTGACTGGGACTTGATCGCTTGCCATTTGCCGGATATGCTGCAAGTCGCCCAATCCATTCGGGCGGGCCGGATTTCACCCTCGACCATACTGCGCAAACTCGGCACAGCCAGCCGAAAGAACAAGTTATATTTTGCATTTCGGGAACTGGGCAGGGTAGTTCGTACCACATTCTTGCTTGAGTATATTGGCGATGAAGACCTACGCCGCATCATTCAGGCAGCGCAAAATAAGTGCGAAGGCTTCAATCAGTTCGCCCAATGGGTTTATTTCGGAGCCGATACGATCACCGAAAACGTTCGCGATGACCAACTGAAGATCATCAAATACAATCACTTGATCGCAAACCTGGTCATTTTCCATAATTGCCATACTATCACGCAGGCATTAAAGGAATTGGAGGCGGAAGGGATGAAGCTGACACTGGAACTAATTGCAGGCTTCAGTCCGTACCGGACATCCCACCTCAATCGCTTTGGACTATTCGATCTGAAAGAGCGATATCCGCTACCGATTGACTATGGGATTATGTTTGAAATCTAGGCGTGATGCGGGTTTCAGGTCACTACTATCCATTTACGAAGGAATCCTTACGCCTAGCCTTACTCATAAAATGTGACACGATTCCGACCCTCATTTTTAGACCGATACAACGCGCTATCGGCCCGTTCAAACAAACCTGTCATCGACCCGACCCTTCAGGCAGATAGCGGGCAACCCCAATGGAAATCGTCATCCGGCAGATTTCCTGTTGGTCGCTGACCCCTTTGATCCGGGATTGTTCAACGGCCACTCAAATACTTTCAGCTACCTTGACGGCATCCCGTAATTCCGTTTCAGGGAGCAACACACAAAATTCTTTACCGCCATAGCGGGCTGCCGTATCCTTGCCCTTGATTTGTTTTTTTAAGGTTTCCCCAACGATTTTTATGACCCTGTCACCCAACAGATGGCCGTATGCATCATTGATATTTTTGAAATTATCAATATCTAACATCAGTATGCAGGGATATGTTCGGCAAGTTGTTGAGTATTGCCTTGCTAGGCGCGGCCTTGTTCGGCGGAGCCATGTGGGGCGATAGGTTTGCTCATCCGCCGCAAGAAGTCCAGGCTCTCCAAAGTGAACTGCGCGAGGATTCGTTATCGCTTACCGATGCTTTGGTTATTTGGCATAAGTTAATCACAATCACCGACCCTTCCCCGCGTAACCTTAAGGCATTCCTGAACCGCTTGCGCTATTTCGCCAGCCGTTATTCCGGTGCGGTTGATAGCCAACACGAAGTGCAACTGGTAACTCCAAAGACCGACAATTACCAGTAATACTGGGCTGCGATCATTTTTTCAGGGGATACTAACCCCTTCAGGGTTGTTGAACCTGGGATATAGCAGGGCATGCAAACTTGGAGATTTAATTGGTGGAGTTGAATATTTTAGATATGCAATGAGAATGTTAAACAAGTAAATTCATTTTTGAACGTCCTCTTTGGGAGTTTATTGTGCTTAGCTCGAAGGTCTCTTGTGGGTCGAACTTGTATGTTTCACTTTGAAACTACAATGCAATTAGCCATGGTCTGGTATTGAGAAGTGTGAACTTCCAAAGTCGATGGTGATTAATGATACGAACTCAGATTTGATCAATCGTATGTATTAATGAAGCTGTAAATCTCCGCTGCCCAGTTTCCAGGAATCTCCACGGATCTTTCAGGTCAGTCTGATTTAGCCTTATTGATATATAATGCGACTAAATTGGTATCTGGAAAATCTTCAATGTTTACACATGTAAAAATTGGATGACACCCGTTATCAGCACGTTATGAAGTTACACCTCACCAAGCTTGATCAAAGGTTTTTATGCTCGCGTTCCTCGCACATCTAATTTTGACAGCTGCCTTGTTGTTGCTCGTGGCTAACCTCGTCCGTGGAGTTCAGGTGCAGGGCTGGGGTTCCGCACTCGTCGGCGCGATTGTTCTCGGTTTCGTAAATGCCATCATACGACCCCTTATGGTTCTGTTCACATTACCCTTCACAATTCTTACCTTTGGACTCTTTCTCCTGGTTGTCAACGCGATGGTACTTTGGTTGGTAGCAATCCTCGTTCCAGGCATCCGTGTTCAGGGTTTTGGACCCGCATTTCTGGGGAGTCTGGTTCTCACGTTCCTCAATATGGTCGTTACGATACTGATACCACTGTAGTTTCAGCGTATCAATACACTGGAAGGATTCAAAGATGCTCTGAGTGTAAATATTTATTTGAGCATTACCGGCACAACTCGTCTTACAGCAACTTGCAAAAAATCCCAATTACAGCGATTAACTCCCTAAACAACTGGAACATTGATTACAGCTTATTCGAGATTTTATTCAGATTGATGTTTGTATTTCTGCCTAAGTTCATCAAGGCTCAGTTGCAGTTCATAGACTTGCTTTTCCAGAGCGTCGATTCTTTCCCGATCAGAGATTTCGGTTTCGATCTCGTCACTTTCTGTTGTCGACAAAGAAGACGATTGGGGGTTTCCGCTGAATAGATGGGCATAACGTGATTCGCGTTTTCCGGGTTCGCGGGGAATCTTGACTACTAATGGCTCTTCCCTAGCCATTAGGTTTGTAAGCTCGGCTTCGACTTCATTCACATCTTTGAAGTTGCACAATCGTTCCGTGCGATTTCTTAATTCCCCAGGCGTTTGCGGGCCTCGAAGGAACAACTCGCAAATAATGCCTACAGCCTTTTCTGACAGCTGCAGAACTCCAAATTCGGTGTTACAGAAGCGATGTTGGTATTTTGTGACGCGACTGCCATCGACCCGACTCACCAGATATTTTTTAATCAGTCCGTCGACTATATCTTGTACTGTGGACTCCTTCAATTCCAAAACTGGCTCTCGATTACTTTTCTGATTGCATGCGTTTACCAGCGCGTTCAGTGAAAGAGGGTATTGGTCAGGCGTTGTGATAGCTTTTTCGATCAAGCAACCTATCACCCGAGTTTCGTAAAGACTGAGATTCATATTCATGGTATCGTTTGGAAATCCTGGGTCGTCGTCGCAGGTTAGAGCGATTAATCGCTGCAAACTTCCTCCCCGCAACCAGGCATCAAACGCCAATCATAAGCTATTCTCAGAAACCCAACAATAAAGGCTATGGCTGAACAAACGAAATCTAACTCATCTTTTTTCGTAAATGACCGCACTCCATAGCGGTCATTTACGGTTATTATTGGCGTTAATCGGTATCCGACCCACAACAGCCACTCAGATATATTTAAATAACGATAAAGTTAAGATAAACACACTGGTATGAAATAATCGTTCTCAATAACGTGGATTGCGATTATTGTTAATTTAAAAACATCTTATGAAGCTTTTTATGCATCCAAAAGTTAAAAATATCAATAAGCTCCAGAGTTTAAGCGTTTTTTCTTCGCCAATCCAATAAGGTGGTAATTTTTTACAAAATTGTAGTGAAATATTAAATTGTGATTCGCTTTAACAAGCTCATAATCGTAACTGAAATGTGCTTATGGCTGGAGGTCTTCAGTCTATAAAGGGGTTGAAAACAGGTATTTTCCATTTGGTACGCCGTTAAACCTAATGTGAGCGGAAATTTTAAAGAAAGGTCGGCTCAGTCGCTGCCGGTCAATCAATTAAATTGATCATTATTCTACTGGAGAAACATATGCAAACCATACAGAAGTTTTTTCGAATCTTTCTATTCGCTGCTAGTTCTGCAATGCTTTTGGGGATGAATAGAACGGCGAATGCAGGTGACAGTTCTCCTGGCAGCGAGTATTTAGCCGCAGCCGTTATAAAAGATTCTATAATTCCAGCCTTAACTTGTATGGACAGGCCGAAGGGGGTAAGGGCTCCACCGAAACGATTGGCTCCACTACCTCGATCTACGAAGAAAAGAAGGGACGATGACTATGATAGGGATGATGTGAAAGATTCGGCTCAATTTGGCTCCAGTCATCTTGGTTTTAAAGCGGTATGCCAGTTAGGCAAAGTGCCAATGGCTAAGGCAAATCCCACTAAAGTTGGAAAAGGGAACCCTCTCTTCAGAACAGACCCTAACAGAGAATACCTAAAATACGAAGACTTCGAGCGGTCTAAATTCGTCATCAGGCACCTGCGCAGCTTTGAGGAGGTGTACAAGCTGCCACATGCCGAGGGACAAAATCCACCACCACCTCCTCCTGCCCCAGCCTGTGACGGCGTAGCGTGGTTTGGTAGCTGTTATTACTACGGAAACGCAGGGTTTTCGACAGTTTCGGACGGGGGCGGAATGACGCTATCAATTGATAAGCCACAGTATGTGAATACAGGAGGTTCCGGTCATACGCTCAATGAAATCGCAGTACAAGGAGGGGATAACAACAGAAACATCGTGGAGCTGGGTTGGTTGGTGTCTAACGAACAGGAGGGCAATAGCAATCCGCACATTTTCGTATATCACTGGATTAATGGTGCCGAAACCTGCTACGACGGGTGTGGGTGGCAGCAATGGAGCAATACATATCATCCGGGCATGGATCTGGGCTCCGCAGTGGGAAAGAAGGTTTATGTTGGCTACGTATTTTACCAAGGCAACTGGTGGGCTTGGTTTGATAATCAATGGATGGGTTATTTTCCAGGCACCGAATGGAACGGGCAATATACAAAGACCTCACTGATCCAATGGTTCGGTGAAGTGGCCTCCGCTAACGGCATCCCACCCAAAACGCAAATGGGCGATGGCCTTCTATCCGTTTCACCAAGTGCTGCGAGCATGGCAACATTGTGTGATGTGGACGCTAAGGATTGGATTTGCTGGTATCGCGATAAGCAGGCATTGAGCCAAACGGTGCCAAAATATTACGACATCGGCCGGGTTGGGTATGGTGCGACGCGCTATGGCGGGCCGGGGCAATAATTGCAACTTACCAATGATCAGCCAAGGTGAGCGTATAGTAACGAAATAATTATCGATATTTGGGTGCAGGAGT
>PMDM01000251.1 GCA_003155565.1 Methylococcaceae bacterium
GGGTGTGGCTGTCTTGTGGTTTTCTTGGTGCTTAGTGCTGAGCTGATTTACGGGTCTGTATTCGCCTTCGACCGTTGGCGGCTTTGGTGGAAAACCTGCGCAACCCGCGAGCATCAGGATTGCTGGAATTACGATAGTGTTACGCATATGAATTTCTTTATTAAGTGATTATATTTATCTATCAATATAACATATTTTGATCTTTCAAAATATACAATAATGAATTTTTAAAATACTTAATACGATATTTCAAAATATACTATTTTGATTTTTTTTGACACTAAAAAAGAGCGGTTTTCGCGTTCGCGAAAATTCCGCCCTTTTTTGCCGGTTTAACCTTTGGCGACCCAGTTCTTGCCGCTGCCTGTGATTTTGCGGTAAACAGCTTGCGGCGCACCTGCTGCGCGACTAATTGCGCTTGGGTTATTGGCTGCCCAACGCGCATTCATTGCCTTGGAGCGTCGTGTTGCGCGTATGTCGCTTAAGGTTTTACCTGACGCAACATTCCATGCGCCGCTGGTTGTTCCTTTAGCTTTGCCGTATGCCCAAGTGACTGCGCCCAGGGTGCCGATTGCCACACCACCGCCCAAAGCCGAGGCAATGGAGGGAAGTTGCATCATTACCAGCATACCTATTGCGCATAAAACGATTGCTGGCAGAGCTTGGCTAACAGACGGGTCAGTGAGTACCCCTGCCCCGCCCGCTGCCGTCAGGTAGGTTTGTAAAATAGTCATAACGAGCTTAATTGCTGCGGCAGACAGCATAGCCAGAAATACATAGTTCAGAGCTTGACCAATCCATGAATCGAAAAATCTTCTGGTCGGCTCGAAGATGGTCATTAAAACGAATAAGGGGCCAACAGCGAGGATAATTGCCAGTGCCATTTTTGAAAGCGCCAGTAGAAATGCACCGTAGGCAGTTGCAAGCAAACCGGCCGCCCATATCAAAATTGCGATAATTATCAGCCCAATATTCGGGATACCTATGGTGCCCATGCCTGCGAATGCTTTTTGCCAATAGACATCGCCTAAGT
The DNA here is from genome assembly GCA_003155565.1 of Methylococcaceae bacterium. Classification (GTDB taxonomy): domain Bacteria; phylum Pseudomonadota; class Gammaproteobacteria; order Methylococcales; family Methylomonadaceae; genus Methyloglobulus. The sequence goes on from PMDM01000251.1 coordinate 1,034, forward strand.
CGTAAATCTGCGACATGAGGCTATCAAGGAATTGCATGTTGGTTGTGGTGTTGGAGTACCCGGAAGCTATATAGCCCGCTAGCGCATCCGGCGAGTTCCAAAGCATATCGGCCAAATAACCGTTGTACCGCCCGAGGTTTAAGGCAATTCCGGTAATCACCGCCAACCGGACGATTCGGCTTACCCCGTCCGTAATAGGCTCTGAGATAACGCCGCGCATCATCGACCAACCCCACAACACCATATATATTGTGATTAGTGTTGTCGCGACTGGCGTAATCGCGGCAATGATGCTACTAGCAACATCACTGACATACGTCGAAAGCGAGTTACTTAAATTATTGAAGGTGTCTTCATAGAAGTGCAAGCCAGTAGCCATTTCCTCTATCCCTTAGAAACGTGGAATGACGCCTTTGGTGGCGTCTTTGTCCATAGCGTTTTTTACCTTATCACAAGTTTCGTTTCCTGCTCTGCTAATGCAATACTTTTGCAGGAAATCGGCTTGCGTCATTTTCTGACCATCCACAACCACGTTATGTGGATCATCAACCTTTGGCACATCGTCACTGCAAGCCGTCAGCAGTACAATGGGGAGCAAGGCGAGTACGATAATTTTTTTCATTGATTTTTCCTTTGGTGCGACCTGAAGTGGACGTATATTGTCAGTTATTAGAAGCGAGGAACGTCTCCCCTGGTGGACTTCATGCCAATTTCCATTGCCTGCTGATTGCTTAAATCACGTTGCGCTTGCGCTAGTTGGCCGAGCATGGCTAGTTTGGTGCTTTCGTTTTGCATCATGACCTGTTCGGCCTGGATACGGGCTTGCAAATCGGCAATATCTTTCTGATCGGGCGCGGCATTTACCTTATCCAGCAGCACTTGAATAGAGCTAAAGCGTTGACTTGCCTGATTGTAGCCGTCCTCCATCGTTGCGCGGTTCAGTGCAGCTTGCCGCGCGGTCGATTCAAACGCTTTGGCTACGTCGCTGGTTGGGTTTAGTGTGGTGTCTTCAATACCCATGACTTTTGCCGATGAACGAATCGATGCCCAACTGCCGTAGCCGCTACTCAGAATTTCCTGATAATTGGCTGGCAAATATTGCCGGGCGGCGGGGTTGTTGACCAGATCGGCCATACCGCGTGAACCGTTCATGCTGTCATAGGTGGATTTTAACTGGTTGAATTGATTTGTCATTCGTTGCAGTTGTGTTCCCCATGAAGCGGCTTGCGCCGACCACCCTGCGATGGTCGTAGGTGTAATGTCTGTAACAATGTCAATAGCAAGAGCGTTGTTGCCGCCGCATAGCGAAATTGCAATAGCTACAGTGCCGATTGTTTTATTTAATAGTTTCATAGNNATGCCGATTGATTTATTTAATAGTGTCATATTAATGCTCCTTTACGAATACGGTGGAATTCTGGCAACCAAACAGCCGGGTCTTCGCCCAATTCAGCGACGAGTTTTTCGGCTAGTAATGACGTAGCCGTATTGCCCGAAAGTACGGCCAATTCATCATCGAACCCACGAAGGTTCAATTCTGCGACAACAGAGTTTTGCCCCTGTTTAATCAGGAACCGGCGCGATTTTTCGCCCAATCCTTTAACTATTTCATACTCGCGGTGCGTAAGCTTAAAGCCGTTTACATAGTCGTCGTAATCGGCTTCTGGATTGGGTAGGAAAATCTTTGTCGCCGTTTGTGAGATGATGGCATAGGCAATCGGTGACTTTAGCACTTGCTGGGGTGATTGCGTGAACATGACCAAAAAACCGTCCTGCTTACGAATCGTGACCAGCTTATTTTGCGCCAGGTCTTCAAACGCCGGGTCATTCAGCAATTTCCAGAATTCATCCATGAAAATCGGAATGCGCCGCCCGTCAATCAGGCTTTCAATTCGATGGAACAGGTACATGATGGTAGGTGTGCGGGTTTCATCGTTATCCAGAAACTCGGTTACGTCAAAACCCACCATCGTGCAGTTATCGAGGCGCAGTGTGTCGTCCGCGTTATCAAACAACCAGCCTAATGCGCCACCTCGACACCACCGGGATAATCTAATATGTAGACCGTTCTCGTCGGTGGGGTCAAGGAATTCCAAAACCGACCCTAACCGCCGCTTGTGCTTGGCAGCCCCCATCACGCCTTTAATCGCCTCGCTTATTTCGCGTTCTTGCCGTGGTGTAATCGGCAAGCCCTCATGCTTTACGAGCTGCTTGACCAGACTTTCGAGAAAGGTCAGATGGTTGGGCGTTGGCTCCAATTGAAAAGGATTAAAGCCAGAGGATGTGCCGTTTTTGAGCGGGTAATACCGGCCACCCATTGCACGCACTGCAACCGCAGCACCCAAGTCTTTGTCAAATAAAACACATGACAACTCTTTGCCATTTTTCGGTTGATGAAACTTTTGTGCTTGTGCCAGCAATACTGTTTCAAGTACCGTCTTACCCGTCCCTGATTTGCCTATCACAACTGTATTGGCAAGGTCTTTATGATTCGGGTCTAGCTTGGCAGTATTTTTCGCGTCCGTGCCTTCTTCACCTTTGTGAAAATTGAAGTAATACGGAGCGCCGGACGTAGTTTTAAACATCATCACCGCATCACCCCATTGGTTGCCGCGAATGCGGCCAATCGGGTAATTGTGGTAACTGCTAAACCCGGCAAAATTTCGGCTGGTAATATCACCTACATTGGCCCGGTACTCGAAATTGCCCGGCAATTGTGACCAGAACGCACCAGCCAGGCCGATGCTTTCGCGCGACCACTTCATGCCGCCATCCGATAGCGCAGCGCCCGCTTCGTTGATATGGTCGTTTAGAGATTTTTTATCATCAGCGCGGATAATCAGGCACAGGCTATGTGCGCCCATCACAAAACTATTCGAGGTTAAATCGTCTAACGCATCATCAATGTCTGCAATCTGGCTGATAGCCACATCACCCGCATTGACCATGCGTGCTTGTTGCCGCTTCATTCTGCCAATGGCAACCGGCTTAGACAAAAAGGTAAACGATTGCGCGAGTACGAACTCAAAAGGCATACCGAGCAAGTCATTCAAAATACCTGGGCAGGTAATAGACGGGTATTCCTGTATCGTCACGATGCCAGCATACTGCGCCCGCGTCGGTGCCAGGAGTGACATTAAGCCGCCCTTGCCAAAGAGCGGACGGGAAGTTGCGAGAATCTTGTTGATTTCAGCGCGTGGTAGTGGAAACCGTCGCCATTCACCATCAACCAGGAAGGCGAGGAATTCCAGCACTTCCGAGAACATGACTCCTTTATGTTCATAGCAACCGAGTAATTCCGGTTCATAACGATCCAGTGCCGCCAGCGCGGCGCCGGTTACATCGTGCAGGGCTTCAAGCTCATCGAGTTGGCGTTGTTGCAATGCCTTCGGGTCTTTTTTCCCGAACATATCAAACAGCTTGGCAACCTTTAAAGGCTGTGGGCGATAAACGATAGTCAAATACAATTCATTGACCAACATTTTTTCGTTCGCCATTTGTTGGCGGTACTTTTCGTTGAAGTCACGGCAGAAGCCCGGCTGGAATTCTCCGCCCGGATATTCGCCATATTCCCGCCTAACCACATGCGACCACAACGCCACATTAGGCGAGGCGATATTTCGCATGAAGCCGTTTAACTGATCGTGCCAAGAATTAATATCCTGTATATCNNTTGGTCACATGACTGGAATACGGGATGAAGGCGGCAGTAGTGACCTCTTTCTTTAACGCATCGGCGTATTTAATTGCGGCACCCATAATTATCCCTTTTGTTTATTTTCGCGTCCGCGAAACTTTTATTCTGTCCACTTCTTGGTAGGTAGCGGCGAAAAACTGGCTGCTCCCCAAAATCCCGAATTCCTGCACCGTCCGTTGGTGTTCAGCCACAATAAAATAGAGCTGAACACTCCCGGATTGTTAGCGCTAATTAGGTATAGCACGCCGTGTATTGGCACAGCCAAGAGTAGATAAAACGGATCACCAACGGCCAGAAAGATTATCGTTGTCGCCATAAACTCTATGACAAATGCCATATAAGGGATGCCCCACATCGTTGCGGGGCGCGTCAAGCCGACAAACAGAGGGTCTGTGTAAACGTCTTGCGCACCGTTTTCCACAATCAGGATGCGCCGGCAATGATGTAATCAACGATGGCAACCGAGCCGAAAATAAGCACGATACCAACGATGATTTTGATGGCCCAATCCCAGGATAACTTACCTGCCAGCGCGGCAATACCACAGGCAATCACTGTAATGATGGCTATGGTACGGGTTAGGCCACCCGTGAAAATCCCCAGAATTTGCGTGGCTGTCGAGTCCCAAGGGGCTGCCATTGCAATTTCCGGTATGAGTGCGAAAGCGCAGACACCAAGCATCAGCAGTGCATGTTTATTGATGTTTTTATTTTTGTAACGATTCAGTAATTTCAAGGTTCATCCTTTTTTAACGGTTTAAGTAACAGGCTGATAGGCGGTACAGCTCCGTTGTATTTTTCGCGTATATGGCGAGCCAGCCTGTCCAGGCTTGCCCATTCACGGGGTTTTTTTCTCGTGGTTACTAAATACCAGTCCCCTTCTTTCCAGGTTAAGTTGGCTACTATCTGGTATTTGCTCTCATCAACTTGAATGATGTTCAGCTTTTTCACGGCCTTGTTCCGGATGAAATCTGCCAGTTCAGCTTCTACAATGGTGTTCATGCTTTTATATCCTTGTAATTCACACCATGCTTGTTTGTTAGCAAGCGATCTAATAATAACACAAGTTAATTATTTCGATAGTGCAATTTGTTATATTTTGACGATGCGATTATTATTATTTTGCATATTCAATATCTGGAACACTGTTGTTGTTTTCCTATGAAGCTTTAGCCTCTCTTAAATCCTGAACATCTCCAGAAATAACTGCTTTTCCCTTGAATGCGATGCAACGCCTTCCCGCATTCGAGGTAAGGGTGTTTCGGCATAGCCGAAACGTGAAGCGTGGATAACTCCTGCTTCAATTGGTCATGCACACACGAAA
>PMDM01000148.1:0-4714 GCA_003155565.1 Methylococcaceae bacterium
CCACGCCGGAGCGTGGGAACGATGCCAAAGCTTTCATTTGCGGTTTTGGCCTTACAGTTTGAGCAATTGATGGCCTTCAAATACTGTCAATACCAGTATGCCGTCGTCACAAACGCGATAGACGATACGATAATTGCCCAGAAAAACTTCGCGTATGTCATTTTGGTTAAATTCGGGGACAATGCGTCCGGCCAGTGCTGTATCGGCGGCGCTTTTGGCGCGTTGCCTAAGTTTTGCGACCCATTTTTTTGCTGTTTGCGGGTTGTCCTTGGCAATGTATCTTTGAATGGCGATAAGGTCGTTAACCGAACGTTCGCTCCAGCGCAGCTTCATGTCGTTGGCAATTCGCGCTCCAGAATTGTATCCAACTCTTCATCATCGATAACCCGACCAGCCTGTTCGTCATTTAGACCTTGTTGTACGGCAGAGATGAATCGGGCCTGTGCATTAAGACGATCAAACTCATTAGGCGACAACACCACGGCAGCCGGTTTGCCGTTTTGGGTAATGACAATTGCACGATTGTTACTGTTGAGATTTTTTAATAGCTGGGAGGCATGAGCCTTGAATTGACCCAATGGCAGTATATCTTCGGAAATTTGCATATTAGACATGGTTATTGCTCGTGGTAGCCCTGAATTTAGGTCTGAATATAAGCTTTTTATCTACCCTGTGCAAGCCTTTTTAATAACAGCCCATTAATAATCAACGGGTAACCGCGCATCTAAATCATCCCATTGGATGACGATGTCCGGCAACACGTTGACGCGGGTTTCGCCGCGCAATTCGTAGATTTCGGGCTTGCCGTATTCGGCATTGACCAGGGAGTAAACCGTCAATACCCGGTCTATCGGGTGGATCAACCAATATTCGCGTACACCATGCCGTTCATAAATGTTGCGTTTTTTGATTTGATCGTGACCGGATGTGGACGGCGACAGCACTTCCACAATCCAGTCTGGCGCACCGCGTATGCCACGGCGATCTAGTTTGCTGCTATCGCAGACCACCATAACGTCCGGTTGCACGACGGTATCGACGCGTTCATCCGCTTCATCCTGCTTCGGAAGGCGGACATCTACCGGGGCTATGAAAGCCCGGCAAGGTTTTCCAGCCAAAATATTGGCCGCCTGCCGATAAATCTCCCCTACCACATCTTGATGCGCCAAATCCGGTGCCGGGGACATGGCATACGCGATGCCATCAATCAGCTCATAGCGTATGTCACCAGGCCAAGTTAGATAATCGCCGTAGCAGTGATGTTGGGTGTCTTTTAGCGCTAATCCCATGCCGGTCTCCTCGTGTGTTCATGTAATACCAATTTCGAGAGCAAAAAGCATAACACACGACCGGATGGCGGGTAAATTATTGATTAGCCTCGCACTTGCGAGTCAGGTAGGCTGGACACATGCTGTTCGTGCCCACGAAACGAATGCCGCTATCTGCGATGGCTGTGTGGAACACTGCAACTGCTTCAAAATGGTGGGCAAAACCGCCTGCCCACCCTACTTATNNGCCTGTTGATGTTTGAACCGTTCGTGCTGAGCCTTGTCGAAGGACTTATTCAGAGATTCCTTAAAGCCAATATTTATGCCACCTTCTCCAAATACTGCACCAGCAATTGTACACTGCGTTGCCCCCTGAATTCATTGACATCCAATTTATAAGCCGCATTGCAAACCCTGAGTCCCAGCCATTGCTCAGGCTTTTCGACAAAAAAGGCGATGCCATCAAGCAATAGATTTCCGTTAGGTTTCCTCATGACCAGCTTTAGGTGTTGCTGTCCTACGATACGGGCTTGAATAATATCAAAAACTCCGTGGAACACAGGTTCAGGAAATTCTTGCCCCCAAGTGGCGGCGGTTTGCAATAACTCCGCCAGATCTAGCGTCATGTCCTGTTCTGCCAATTCACCATCCGACCAAATTTTCTGTTCCAGATCGACATTCGCCAAGCGCTTTCTAACCATCTCATCAAAAGCCAACGCAAACGCGGGATAATCGTGCATAGTGATACTCAACCCTGCTGCCATGGCGTGTCCGCCAAACTTGTTTAACAACTTAGGGTGGATGGCCGCAATATCGCTTAATACATCGCGGATGTGCACACCCGGAATTGACCGCGCAGAACCTTTAATCAAGTCTTTTCCGGCGGGTGCAAAGGCAATAACGGGACGGTGCAACTGGTCTTTGATGCGCGATGCCAAAATGCCGATAACGCCTTGATGCCAGTTTTCATCAAAAAGGCAGACACCCGCAGGTAGATGATGTTCATCCAACGTTTTCATTCTGCCCAATAATGCCAGGGCTTCCTGCTTCATTTGCCCTTCGATGTCTTTGCGGTCGTTATTCAGGTCATCCAATTGCAACGCAATGGTTTTGGCGAGAGCTGGATCTTCCGTTAACAAACATTGAATTCCCAAGGACATATCGTCCATCCGTCCCGCCGCATTCAATCTTGGCCCCAGGGCAAAACCCAAATCTGCGGCAACAAGCGTGAGGGGATTCCTGCCAGATATTTCAATCAGCGCTTGCAGCCCTGGATGGCAACGCCCTGTGCGAATCCTCATCAAGCCCTGATAGACCAATATGCGGTTAACCTTATCCAACGCGACGACATCAGCAACAGTCCCTAATGCGACATAATCCAGCAGTTGCGCCAAATTGGGTTCTGGTATTTGTTGTTGTTCGAACCAGCCTTGTTCCCGTAAGCGGCTTCGTAACGCCAGCAATACATAAAACATCACGCCCACACCCGCTAACGCCTTGCTGGGGAAAGTATCGTCTGGCAGGTTGGGGTTCACGATAGCATCGGCGGCAGGCAGTTCATGCCCCGGCAAATGATGGTCGGTCACCAGAACCTTTATGCCTGCGCTTTGCGCCGCTTTTACGCCCTCAATGCTGGATATGCCGTTATCGACGGTAATAATGAACTCCGGCTTATCTAGCTTAACTAACTCAACAATTTCTGGTGTCAAGCCATAGCCATATTCAAAACGATTGGGGACGACGAATGTCACCTCCCCTGCCCCCAATAATTGCAAGCCTTTAATGGCAACCGCGCAACTGGTCGCGCCATCGGCATCAAAATCAGCGACGATGGTGATTTTTTGCTGGTCATTTATGGCGCTTATCAGATGCAGCACCATGTTTTCCATGCCTGACAACAACCACGGCGACGGCAGCTTATCTAGCGTCCTATCCAGATCGGTTTTAGTCGTAATCCCCCTCGCCGAAAATATACGTTGTAACAGGGGATGTATGTTGTCAAATTGGCTCTTAACTTTTTCGACTGGGCGGACAACAATTGTTTTTTTTACGCCTTGGGAATACATAGCTATGGAAGAAAGTCCTGACCATTAAGGGTGATAACAATTAGGCAAATGTGCATAAATCAACGATTCTTTAGCTTATACTGTTCGCTCATCTCATAGTATATTCCGGTTAAGCGAATTTCAGGGTTTATCTTGAAACATATCCACATTAGCAAACACCTATTACAACAAGCGTTAACCATTCTGTGGCTGGTTTTACTGTCAACCGTTTCTGGTTGCAGTAACCCCGGATTGATTTTTGCTAACTCATTGGCACGTTTTGATGACTACACAGCCATTGAAAATATCCCATACGATAAGCACGAGCTAAACCGTCTCTCTGTTTATTTACCGGAACACAAACAACCTCAGCCTGTAACCATCATTTTCTTTTATGGCGGCTGCTGGGGCGGCTGTGAAACCCTGAATAAAGAACATTATCTATTCGTAGCCCAGGCACTTACCGCTAAAGGCTTTAATGTCGTCATCCCGGATTACCGCCGCCACCCCGAAGTGAAGTTTGATGACATCATGCGTGATGCAACACGCGCCGTAGAATGGGTGAAAGCACACATTGCCGAATACGGAGGTGATCCAGATAAGCTGTTCCTGATGGGGCATTCTGCCGGTGCCCATATTGCCGCCATGTTGACGCTCAACGAAAAATATCTGGCACCAGACACATATCGTAGCATCAAAGGCTTTATCGGCTTGGCAGGGCCTTACGATTTTTTACCGTTTACCGACGCTTACCAAAAAATCGTCTTTGGCCCAGTAGAAAACTACCCCAATACCCAACCCGTTGTGTTTGTGGACGGCACAGAACCGCCATTATTGTTGCTGTATGGCAATGATGATGATACGGTAAAACCAGTGAATATAGAAAGCTTAAGCCGCACCGTTAAACTAAAAGGCGGCTGTGTAGAATCCCATCGTTATGACGGTTTGAACCACGCTGATTTATTGGGCGCTCTTTCAATCCCGTTGCAAGCTCAAGAACCTGTACTCAATGACATCGTTGATTTTGTTAGTTATTATGTGGATGGCAGCAAATTGTGTAGACATTGACAACAATATGCAGGCTTATCCCTCGATTCCGTTGCACTTCATCAAGGCTACACGCTTTTTAACAGGTCGTGCTTGTTTCTGGTATAGGCCGCTCCACCAAATAACTCCAGTATTTCAATCAAGCCTGATTCCAGCCGTTCACCGAGCGTAAACCACTGGGCACGGGGAAAGTTATCCAATAACGGGATCAGCCAGATTAAAAGATTGTGGCAGTCCTGGACGGCTTTAGGCAAAGTATTTTGAGCCACAAAAAATTTTAGATGGGGCTATGCACCATACCCCCAAAGGGAAAAAGAACAAAGAAAAAAGTTAAGGTGTCCTGGCGAGCCGAAA
>PMDM01000148.1:4735-6615 GCA_003155565.1 Methylococcaceae bacterium
TGAGTCCATTCCCAGACATTCCCCATCATGTCGTGCAACTGCCACTTATTGGCTTTAAATTGTCCCACGGGGGCCGTGTAGGGAAATTGATCCTCGCAAGTAAAGGGCTCCCACGTTATAGCAGAGTAAGTATTTTTAATAGCGGTTGCGTTTTTAGCATCAAGTACATTGGCGTAAGTGCAGGCGGCATCGGCTTCGCCTTCGGNNGCATATTCCCATTCCGCTTCAGAGGGCAGACGATACGTCAGGCCGGTACGCTCCGAAAGCCATTGTGCATAAGCAACGGCATCGTCCCATCTGACGCTAATGACCGGACGGTCACCCCGGCCCCAGCCATAGTCACCGGGTTTTTCGCGGCCGGTGGCGGCGGCAAACAGGTCGAATTCGTCGAAGGTCACTTCGTATTTTCCCAATTCAAAGGCTTTGGCAATGTGCACTGGGTGTACAGGTTGTTCATCCTTATCACCTTTGCCGGATATATCGCCCATTTGAAATTCACCGGCGGGGATTGGCACCATAACCGGTTTGGTTACCGACCACAGGCCTAATTGGACAAACAACGCCTGGGTTGCCAGGGCTGGCGGATAGTTGGACTTATTGATACGAAAGAAAATGCCCAGTAAGGCGATGAAGACTACGCCCAAAAAGACAGTAGCCATGCGAAAATGGCGTTGCCGCTGTTTACAGGCCAACAGATAGTTATCCGCCGTTAGGGATCGGGGTGCGGCGGCGGTCACATAGCGTTGTAACAAAGTGCCGGTGCGGAGCGCGCTGCCGGGGCGGCTTGATTTATCCCACTCGCTGGCGGCCAGTTCCAAATCACGGCGGGCACGCAGGGCGACCGCATGATCGAGAATCCATTGGTGGAAACGTTCCCAGCCGCTGAGTACGATTTCATGGGCAACTTCAATCATCGCTTGATTGTCTTCGCCTTCGCTAGTGACCAGCAAACGCGCTTCGGTTAGCGCTTCAGCGACCGTTTTAACGTCCCCTTGAAACAGCGCTTGCGGTGCGCGGCGGCGGGTCGCCACCTCTTGCTCATTGACTTCGACTAGGTTGGCGAACAGTTGGGGCAAAACGCTATTGAGGTCAATAGACAGCCCCTGTAAAGCGGCTTCTGCCCGTTTCTGGACAGCGCCTTTGACGCCACCAAAGGCTAGGTAGGCAGCGATGCTGAGTGTGTGCGTACTTTGCTCGCGTTGATACAGTTGGTTGAGGGTGAAGGCAATCAGCGGCATGGCACCGGGGCCACTACCGGCATCATCCAGTAATTTTTGCGCCAAGCCATCTTGCAGCTCTATACCGGCGGCTTCGGCAGGCCGGATGATCATTTGTAGGAGTGCTCCCATGCCGGGCGGGTCTAAGGGGAATGTGCCGCGATCCTGACGCAGCAGATTGGCCAAGGTGGCTTCCTGAATAGCGCGGGCATAAAAGTCGGCGCGCATCGTAACAATGCTCCGTATGCGTGGCAGCGTCACAAGGTGTTCCAGCAGGGTAAGAAACGCTTGACGATAATCCGGGGTACATTGGGTGAACAGTTCCTCGAATTGGTCAACGACCAGTAACAGTTCGGCGGCTGGCTTTTTGTGTGCCAACAGTTCGGCTAAGTATTGTTGGGCAACACTGTCATCAGCCTGTAAAGCACGGGCGATTTCGTTTTCAGTCTGTCCGGAGATGTCCAGCTCGGCTTTGAGTACAAATGCCAGCGCCAGAAAGGGATTGCCACCGCGTTCACCGGGTTTGAAGATCAGATCGATCCAGGGTGCGTTATCGATGATGCCGGTACGCAGTCGCGGCAACAGTCCGGCTTTGACCAGCGATGACTTGCCGGAACCCGATACGCCAACCACCGCGACGAAACGGACTTTAGGGTCGGCAAA
>PMDM01000092.1 GCA_003155565.1 Methylococcaceae bacterium
AGCAAACCACCAACCGCCCCGTGGAGGCGTTGCACGATATGCAGAAGGCGATAGAATTGAATGATAATCGGGGGGTTTATCGGTCTAAGTTGTTGTTGGATAAGGATGAGGCGGCTCGTGGCGCTGCTATAGGACGTATCTATAACGAATTAGGTTTTTCTCAAAGGGGCTTAGTTGAAGGTTGGCGTGGAGTTGTTCAAGATCCTACAGATTACACATCGCACCGTTTATTGTCAGATTCTTACAGCGCTTTACCGAGACATGATATGGCTCGTTCAAGCGAATTGCTTCAATCACAGTTATTGCAGCCGATTAATATCACGCCAGTACAACCAAGATTAGCAGAAAGTCAGCTATTTCTTTTAGGTGGCCTTGGTCCATCAGCACTTTCTCTTAATGAATTTAATCCATTGTTTGAAAGAAATCGTTTTAGCTTGTTAACATCTGGATTGGTCGGCAGCAATAATACCTATTCCGATGAAGTTGTACATTCAGGGTTATGGGACAATTTTTCTTACAGCCTTGGCCAATTTCATTACCAAACTGATGGATTCAGAAAGAATAACGACATTGATGTAAATATTTACAATGCTTTCGTTCAAGCACGAATAACGCCAGAGTTTAATGTACAAGCCGAATACCGACATCGTGATACGGACAGGGGTAATCTGGAATCGTATTTCAACGCACCCATTGGGACTCAAATGGGTAGCTTTGTAAATACGTATCGTCGCCGTTCTGATGCCGATATTTATCGTCTAGGCGTACACTTGTCACCGACAAACCAGTCGGATGTGATTGGCTCGTTTCTTCATATTGATGAACAAACAATAACAAAGACTGATCCGGCGCTTTCAAATAGGGCGACTATAGGGGAAGCGCAATACATTCAGCGTTTTGACAATATTAAGTCAATTTTAGGCGGCGGTTATTATCAGTTGAATTATTCGGAATCGATACTTAAGAATGGCAACGGCTATCTTTACACCCATATTCGATACCCAGCCACATTGGATTGGACACTGGGTGTCAGCTTTAATCTTTTAGACGATTCGCAGTATTCCAAGGCAATTCGATCAATTAACCCCAAGCTTGGATTGCAGTGGAATATTACGCCGGATACCCTGTTCAGGGCTGCGGCATTCCGCACAGTAAACACTGCAAGGCTTCCTTACCAGACGATTGAACCCGTGCAGATAGCTGGGTTTAACCAGTTCTATGATGATATTTATCGTACCGAAGCAGTACGGTGGGGACTTGGCCTTGATCACAAATTTAGCTCAACATTGTCGGGTGGTGTTGAAATCTCTCAACGCTTGTTGGACAAACACGCCCTCGTCAATCCAGCTACTGGAATTGAAAATGTAACGCGCTGGCGAGAATCAAATTACAGGGCTTACTTATTGTGGGCGCCTCACCCACGTTGGGAAGCTACGCTTGAATATTTCCGGGAAAATTTTGAGGATCACGGAAAAATTGATGCGTGCGACACCCAAACTCAAATTATACCGGCTGGGTTGGGTTATTACGATCCTGAANNCTTCAGGCATGTTTGTAAAGTTTAAAAGTAGTTTCTACTATCAAAACGTGAAACTCAATTCATCTTGTGATAAAAGCGATCAAACAAGTGATAGGGCAACCAAGAGCGACAACGCAGTGTTTCTCGACTTGAGTTTGGGCTATCGCTTACCTAAGCGTCATGGGATTTTTGAGGTGCAATTCCTAAACTTGCTCGATCAGAATTATCGTTACGAAGGATTACAGGCACGGCAGCCAACAGATACAAGTGGGATACCGCCATTTTTACCGTTTTCACCGGAATTTACGATTTTTGCCCGTTTAACCCTGGCACTTTAATTAAGGTGCCTTTTCACAGCAACCAAGGAGATAGCAATGATAAAAAAAGTAACCCATAAAAGTCAGTACTTACAGTTGATTTTCGGCCTCATGTTGATTTTTCTTGTCCTGCCTGCAAAGCAATGCTGGGCAGAATCTAACTCAACTGTAAGCCAGGAAGCGTCTAAGCTAAAACACTCTGTATCAAAACTGGAAGATAAACTAAAAGGAGAACATCATCCTAATAATAATGAAGGGGATGCTGCAGATATTGTCGAAGTCATTGTCAGCGATACCCCATTAATGATTCCCCAAACATTTAAGGATGCCGTTACTAAATTAGGAGGTAAATTTATCATTATTGGTGATGGGAAAACAGTGCGTTTATTGTCACTAGATGGCATCTATTTCAATCCTTGCTTCTCTGAATCGTCTGGCAAAATAGATATGTCCGTATTTAATGAGGCATCACATACTTGCAAATTTGCAGGTAGGCTTGGTGAAACTAATATGCTAATGGCACAGAAATTTGGTCACGGTGGCGGCGGCGGTTCTGGATGCGGTACTTGTACTGGCGATAATGCCACTCAGGTCTGCAAGAAATCCACTGATAAATATGGCAGTGGCTGTAGTGGGGGGAATAAATCTTGTGATAGCAATTGTTAAAATTTTATAGTATCCGAGTGACTGGAGCATTAAGAATAGGTTGTTTTTTTAAACAACCCTCTTTTCCCCTGGTTATAGGGCATCAAAGAAAAACTAAGTTAAAATATTGATAGCCTNNTTTCTTTGAGCTAAAAAAAAGGTTTGATATACAAACCGTGTTGGTTTTTGCTTTGCAGCTTATTTTTCTCATGCTTGTTGGATGTTATGACATAAAAAATAAAGTCAAAAAAAATGATATTGTAAATGTAAGAAATGGTAGTGGTAACGCTATCGGTTTGATGGTTGATGGCCAAGATGTCGCAGGATCAGTTAATGATAG
>PMDM01000461.1 GCA_003155565.1 Methylococcaceae bacterium
GCGCGATATTCATGCATAATCACAGGTTTAACCCACTACCACTTTGTTTTCATAGGGTTTCTCCAGAATAATTCAATAATATTAAAAAGACATTGTTTTTCATATCGTTAACGTAACATTCAGTTTTACCTCCTTTTTTATAGTTGCCGGGATTGTTTGTTGATGGAATATTGTTTACAAAGGGCATAAAGCGCCGGAATGACGATCAATGTCAATAATGTTGACGACACCATGCCACCAACCATTGGTGCTGCGATGCGGCGCATGACTTCCGAGCCGGTACCGGTGCTCCACAGAATGGGCAACAGACCAGCCATAATGGCAGTGACGGTCATAATTTTTGGCCGTAAGCGTTCTGCAGCGCCGGTCATCAATGCAGTGTAAAGATCGGTCTCGGTGAAAGCCCGCCCTTCTTCCAGGCATTGCTGTTGCTTTTCCCGGTAGGCCTGGTCTAGATACATCAGCATCACCACGCCGGTTTCTGCGGCAACGCCTGCCAAGGCGATGAAACCGACACCGACAGCAACACTGACGTTGTAATCCAAAAACCACAATAGCCAAATGCCACCGATCAGGGCGAATGGCACAGACAACATGACGATCAGGGTTTCGGTCAAACGCCCGAAGTTGAGAAAAAGCAGGAGGAAAATAATACATAGTGTGAGTGGCACAACTAATTTCAATCTCTGTTTGGCTCGTTCCATGTATTCGAACTGTCCACTCCAAACAATATAGTAACCGGCGGGAAACTTGACTGCTTGCTGCACAGCCTGCTTGGCATCCCGCACATAGCCGTCGATGTCACGTCCTCGCATATCCACATAAATATAAGCGGACAATAAGGCGTTCTCGGTCCGTATCGACGGAGGGCCTTTGTCCAGGCTGATTTTCGCCAATTGGCCAAGAGGAACCACCGCACCGCCTGGAACGGGGACAAGTATATGATTAGCGATGGCTTGCGGGTTGTCGCGCAGTTCACGCGGGTAACGGACAATGATGGCGAAACGTTCACGCCCTTCCACCATTGTGCTGACGGTTTCACCGCCAATAGCAGTGGCGATAAGGTCTTGCACATCACCGATTAACAGGCCGTAACGTGCCAGCGCTTCAAGGTCAGGGGTGATATTGAGATAATAACCGCCGGTAATGCGTTCAGCATAGGCACTGGTGGTGCCGGGTACTGTTTTGACAGCTCGCTCGATCTGTTGCGCTAGACGCTCCATTTCCGCCAAATCCTTACCGAACAACTTAATACCGATCGGGGTACGGATACCCGTTGCCAACATATCGATTCGGTTTTTGATCGGCATCGTCCAGGCATTGCTGACACCGGGAATTTGCAGCGCTTGATCCATCTCGGCAATCAGCTTATCGACCGTCATACCGGGTCGCCAAGCGGGTTCGGGTTTTAGGTTAACAATGGTTTCCGACATTTCCAGCGGTGCTGGGTCAGTGGCGGTCAGTGCTCGACCAGCTTTACCGAACACCGATTCGACTTCAGGAAAGCCCTTGATGATGCGGTCTTGGGTTTGCAACAATTCGGCAGCCTTGGTCGGGGATAAGCCCGGTAATGTTACTGGCATGAATAATAACGTGCCTTCATTCAGTGTCGGCATGAATTCGCCGCCCAAATGTGAGGCCGGATACCAGGAAGCAGCCAGCATCAAAAGCGCGAAAACAAGCGTCAGTTTTTTATACCGCATAACGGCGGCGATAATGGGACGATAAACCCAGATCAAGACCCGGTTGATGGGATTGCGGTGTTCAGGCAGGATTCTCCCGCGCACAAATAGCCACATCAATACCGGAACGAGGGTCACTGACAACAATGCAGCACCCGCCATTGCGAACGTCTTGGTATAGGCCAAAGGGTGAAACAAACGGCCTTCCTGCGCTTCCAGCGCAAACACCGGCAAAAATGAGACAGTTATAATCAACAAGCTAAAAAATAGCGGCGGACCGACTTCCTTGCAGGCATTCAGCAATATTTCAAAACGCGGTAGGCGATCCGCATCGCGCTCTAAATGTTTATGGGCGTTCTCTATCATGACGATAGCTGCATCAACCATCGCACCGATTGCGATGGCGATACCGCCGAGACTCATGATGTTGGAATTCATACCTAACGCCTGCATAACAATGAAGGCAATCAGCACGCCAACGGGCAACATCAAAATCGCTACCAGCGCGCTGCGCAAATGCAGTAGGAATAATACGCAGACTACGGCGACCACCGCACTTTCTTCCAGCAGGGTATGGCGCAAATTCTCAATGGCACGATGGATCAGCTCGGAACGGTCATAAACCGTTTGTACATGGACACCGGCTGGCAAACCCGTGGTGATTTCGTGCAAACGCTCTTTTATATTACTGATGACTTCCAGTGCGTTTTGGCCGTAGCGAGCCAGCGCAATACCGGATACCGCTTCACCTTCGCCATTCCGCTCGGTGATGCCACGGCGTTCATCGGGCACCAGCTCCACCCGCGCTACATCACGCAGCAGCACCGGGATACCGCGCTCAGCTTTCAATACTAATCGTTCCAAATCCACACTTCCGCGCAGATAACCACGCCCACGAACCATGTACTCGGTTTCGGCAAGTTCAATAACCCGTCCACCGACATCACGGTTGCCGTTGCGGATGGTATCGCTGAGGGTACGTAACGGGATGCCGTAAGCTTGCAGCTTGTGCGGATCGACAGTGACCTGATACTGCTGCACAAAACCGCCAATACTGGCAACCTCGGCTACGCCTTTGGCTTTGGTCAATTGATAACGCACAAACCAGTCTTGCAAGGTACGCAATTCAGCCAGTGAATAGTCTTTTGCTAACAGAGCGTACTGATAAACCCAGCCGACCCCGGTGGCATCTGGTCCTAATTTAGGGGTCACGTTGGCCGGTAAGCGTCCCGTGAGCGTGGTGAGATATTCCAAAACCCGCGAGCGTGCCCAGTAAATATCGGTGCCGTCCTCAAAGATGACATACACGAATGAGGCACCGAAGAAGGAAAAGCCACGCACGACTTTCGACCGTGGCACAGACAGCATCGAAGTCGTCAATGGATACGTGACCTGATCCTCGACAACTTGTGGCGCTTGTCCCGGATATTCGGTGTAAACGATCACCTGTGCGTCGGACAGGTCAGGTAGCGCATCTAGCGGCATTTTAGACAGTGCGTAAATCCCGCCGATTATGATGCTAAGAGTTGCCAGCAACACCAGAAACACGTTACGCAAAGACCAGGCAATGACATAGTCCAACATGGCTAGTGGCCTCCTTGTTGTGCTTCAGGTGTAGCTTGGCTTGCGTCAACACCTGGACTGTCAAAGCTACCCAAGGCCGACTTGAGGTTGCTTTCGGCATCAATCAGGAAATTAGCGCGAGTCACGACTTCATCACCTTCCTTTAGCCCTGACATGATTTCCCGGTATCCGTCGGCTTGTAGCCCCAATTTCACGGTACGTGGCTCAAATAGTCCTTCTCCCCGTTTTAATAGCACAATTTGCCGGTTGCCACTGTCAATGACCGCCGAATCGGGAACCGCCAAACGTGGTTTATTATTTTCCTGTGCAGCTAGGGTCACGCTGCCATACAGTCCAGGTTTCAGCAAGCCTTCACCATTAGGCAATTCAATTCGCACTTTAACGGTGCGTGTATCCGTCACCAGGGTTGGATAGATGAACCCTACCTTGCCCTTGAACAGCTTATCAGGGTAGGCGTTGATAAGCACCTGAACGGCCTGGCCTGCACTTACGCCGCCAATATCTTGCTCAAATACTTCCACAATGAGCCACACTGAACTTAAATCAGCAATACGAAACAACAGCTCGCCGGGCATGAAACGCATCCCCTCTTGCGCCGGTTTCTCCAATGCCACGCCATTGACCGGTGACAGTAATGGCAGGGTATCCAGCGGTTTTTCATGGCTTTGTAAGCGCTGCAACTGTGCCGGGGCAATATCCCAATAATGTAAACGCTGCAAGGCGTTTTCGGCCAGATGTTCGGCCGTGCCGCGAGCCTGGATGCTACTCTGTTGCAACATTTGTTGCCCTTGCCGGGCGATCAGATATTCCTGCTGGGCGGTCATCAGTTCCGGGCTGTATATCTCCAGCAGCGGCTGACCGCGCTTGACGGTTTGCCCGGTTGCGTTGACATACAAACGCTGAATCCAACCTTCAAACTTGGGTGTCACGGCATGCACGCGCCGCTCGTCAACCTGAATGCTGCCCAGCGCGCGTATGCTGCGAGTCAAGGTACGTTTTGCTACGGTTTCTGTTTTCACACCCAGCTTCTGGATTTTTTCCGGGCTGATCTGAATCTGCCCGGAGTTGCCCAATTCACCTTCATAGACAGGAAGGTAATCCATACTCATTTCATCCTTTTTTGGTACTGGAGAAGTGTCGGCTGCGCCCATGGGATGGCGGTAATATAAAATTCTGCCGAGTTTCGGAGTCGATATGGATGAAGCTGACGGTTCTGCGTATACCGCCACATAGTCCATCCCCATCTCATCCTTGGCAGGCGTTGGCGAAGTAACTTGGGGATTCATCGGGTGGCGGTAATACAGCGGTTTTCTTTCGCTAACTGAGGGCGCATCCGGGTTTTTCGGCATTTCTTGGCGACCCGCCCAGAAGCCCAGACCTACACCCAGTATCAAAATCAGCATTAACAATGAATATTTAGTCATGAATCAACTCCTCACCCAGTGCTGTTGACTTAGCTCCTTCTCCCTGAGGGAGAAGGCTGGGATGAGGGGATTTCAATAGGCTTTTTTCCTTGTTTTTATTTCCCCTCGGCAACTGCTCCCGGCGTTGCCCTACCTCCTGCATCCGTGCAGTCGTCACCCAACCCTCTCCCTCTGGAGAGGGCTTTTCACTGTTTACGTCAACAGTACTGAATTCCTCACCCACTTCAGCGGATAACTCTGCCAAGATTTGTTGGGTGTTGGTCAATGCCTGCCAATATTGCGTTTGATATTGGAAAAAGCTCAGTTGTGTACGCAGCAAATCGGTGAAATCCGTTTGGTTCACTTGATAGCCTGCCAGCAAAGAATCCAGGGTTTGCTGCGCCTGTGGGATAACTTCATGTTCTAGCAGCGACAGCTTTTCCTTGGCATGTTGATATTCGGCAGATTTGGCGGTTATCGTGGCCTGAATTTTGTGATGCTCGTCCNNGTTGATCGACCGCCTTGGCTTGCTTGCGGCCTGCATAAATGGGTAAATTCATGCTCAACTGGACACTGGCAAAATCACTCCGTGACTGACCTGACGGCGTATTCTGACGAACCGCATATCCTGCTCCGACAGTAAAATCAGGATAAAAGTCCCTTTTCGCCAGATCGACCTTGGACAGCGCGGCATCCAGCATTTTGCGATGCTGGGCGAACAGAGGACGGATTTGCAAGGCCTTATCCTGCAAGGCGGGCTCNNCAGTTTTTCGTCCTTGAGTTTGGACAGTTCGAGCTGGGCCAACAACACATCCTGCTGCGAGCCTTTGCCAACCTTATATTTTGCTTGGGCAATGTCGATGAGTTGTTGGAAAAAATGGCCTGCTTCATCCAGTAAGCTTAAGGCATGATCGTAATAAAATAACCGCCACCAACCCGTTTTTACTTCCCGTATCAACCGCAAACGCGCTTCATCGACCGAATCGGCGGCAGCCAATGCTTCCTGTTCGGCAATTTTTTCCCGTAAGGCCAATTTGCCTGGGAAAGGGATCGCTTGACTAATCCCCACCTCCAGCATGGTCATGTCTTCTTTGTGCAGGTCGAAACTGCTCGTCGGTACATTCAATAGACCAATGTTAACGGTTGGATCCGGTAAAGTTCCTGCTTGTGAAGGGATTGCAGCCACCGCTTCGGCACGGGCCTTGATTTCGCCTAAGCCAGGGTTGCCTAATAAAGCTTGATCAATCGCTTTATTGACGGTGAGGATAGATTCATCCCTTTTAACGGAGGCTCGGGTTTCGGCTAATGCCTCAGCCCAAGCTATACGGAAACTATCAGTGGATATATGAAAAACAAGGCCGGGCGAAAACAGTGCCAGTCCAAAAATCATCACCGCCCGCGCCGGATAAGCACGGCGCAGCAGAGGCGGATAAATAACGAAAAACATGGGGTTTTCCTCTTAAATCGGAACAAACAAGTCCCGCAAGCGCGGAACTACAGTACGCCAAACCAGTTTTAATGGTGTGGCATGGTTCGATTTCGAGGGGTGGCTAATTCAGCAGTTTGCAGAACCGATAGATGAGCAGAACCCGTCGCCCGAGTGGCGGATCCGTTTTATGAGGAACTCGTATAGGTGGGTAGGACAGAAATGAGCAACAAAATGTCCAAATGAGACACAGAATAAAAACCAACAAATCCGGTTTAGTCAGACGATTAAAATCGGGGAATGAATGAGTTTGCGAGTCAAGGCAGGGCTTGAGCGTGCAATCCTGCATCGCCTTGGGTGTCTGCTCAGGTGTGCCGGAATCTGGGCATCCGGGCATGTGATCGGGCATTGCCGACAATGCCGACAATGCCGAGGGCATAGGCATGGTGCAAGTTACTGAAATGGCCAAAGAAATCCAGCTCACCAGCAGCACAAACACCAACATGTGCAGGTAAGGACGATTTCTTTTGGAATGCAACGCTGTTATCAAAATGCAACCCTGAGTTGAAAGTCAATTCATTCATAATCTAGCATACGGGAATCCGAACAGCAATTAAATGTACGATTCAAGGCTTTGATTGACATGAATGTTAAAGTTCAAAACTTATATGTCGCTTTTAGACATACCCAAATGGGCCGCTCTTATGAGACGCTTTTTCCGTCTCAATAGGGTTATTTTGTTATTTTTTGGTATGGTATCGTCTGAGCTATGAATGCCTTTACAAGTTCAGCGATACCTAAAATTGACGCTTGAAGCCGCTTATCAGGTCGGTGAGAAACTGAAGTAGTTGAGTCCGTGCTATCACGACAAATTGATGATTTAGAGCCAACAATGGCACGAAGCGGATAACGTATCAAAGATTTGGTGGAACAATTTGATGCCAAACCCTCCGAAATTAAGGCACTTTTCAGTAACACCTTAGACTCAGCGCGTACAGCGGAACTGCACGATAAGATGCTACTGGCTGGGTCGCTGTTATGAGAGATCATTTTCAGTTGTTGTGAGCAGAAAAAAGCATTAAATGCGAGTTCGACCATTTTCAAACGCGAGCCGTTACAATTAAGGAATTCAACAATGCCCATATCGCCATCAATGGACAGGCTTATTTGTACCCACCCATCGCTAATGCAAAACGGTTGATTTTCGACTGGACATTCGGCGCTCAAGGGCTGCGTTTGCAACATGGACGTTGACATCAGGCAGCAAAAAAGCACTGATGTAATGCAGATTCCATTATCGTAGCACCATATACCGTAGGTCTCAATTGCGTTCGGTGGAACACGCCTCTCGATTCCAATCACGCACCTCTGATTTGGATTACAATATGCAGTTCAAGACTTATCTCTTTGATGATTTATGACAGTGAATCAAACAACTCAATTGCATCCCTTAATGTTTGCATTGTTATTATGCCTGTTGCCTACTAATGTTACAGCACAAGCCCGGATAGCAGTCCTTGATTTTGAGCTTAAGGATCTCACGCTTAAGCCCGGTGTTCCGCAAGAGGTGGAACGTACGGCTTCGGTTAAGCCGATGCTGGAAGAAGAATTAAAAAAATCAGGCTATGAAATTGTTACGATACCAATGGATGCCCAAACGCAGGCCACCGCAGGTTTTGGTTACCTTTTCGATCACCATGATACTGCCGCGCAACTGGCGCAGCAATATGGTGCAGATTATGTGATCGTGGGCAGGTTACATAAGCCCAGTTTTTTGTTCGTATACCTCATGGCACATCTGATTGACGTTAAACAGCAACGTTTGATAGCTGATTACCTGTCTGAAGTTAAGGGTGGTGAGAAAAAGCTGACCCGTAAAGGTGTGGAGAGTTTGGTCGTTAAAGTAAATGATACTTTTAGTGGGTTGAAATGAGAGTTTGCAACGGTTTGCTTATAGAGCCCTGTGTTCCTGGCATATTTTTCCGCTATCTTCTTCGGTCAGTTGCTCCTTAGTCAACCCGCACAAGTGACCATCTGGCAATAAGGTAAAATATTGGCAGGTTTTGCATAACCCAAAAGAGTGTGATTTGTTCGATTTTTGCAAGGCGGATAGCATGTTTACCATTGTTTCATCGTAATGCCCCAACTCATCTTGTTTCAAAAAATCAGAAGCCTGATTGAACAACTCAGACGGTCTGGCTTGCCCCAACATCGCTTTGCCTTCGGGCAGTAGGCTTAGGTGAATAACGCGTCGATCTATGGTGTCCGTGGTTTTTTTGACGTAACTTTTTTTTTCTAGCAATAACACGGTTTGCGAGACCGTACCCCGCGTCATGCCCAAATAATTTGTGAGCGAAGCTGGGGTATCGCTGTATTTATTGCATCGCGAGAGGTAGTCCAAAACTTGTAAGTGTACGGGCTGCAAGCCAAATTCGGTGCATTTCTTGCGTTCTTCCGAGCGTATCAACGCGGACATGCGTTCAATTACATCGAAAACAGTAGTTTTTTCCATAGGTAAAGCGCTCTAATGGCGATGAGTTGACAGTGAGGTAATGGTAACATAAGCTACATATTTCGATTCGCTACTTTATGGCGATATTTTTTGGAGACAATTATGCCACTTTCTCACGTTTATGACACTTACGCAAAAGCCGCAAATGGAAGAATTATGCATTTTGATGTCGTTCTTGATGAGCAAGATCAAGATAAGGCATTGAAATACGCCAAAGAATGGTTAGCCAGTTTTGGTCACGCGGATGCCGTTGTAACTCAAGAAAACTGCGCGTTTTGCCACAGTGCCGAAGCGCCTCAGGAATTACGTAAACAGATAGACGCTCAAGGTTATGCTATCCTCAAGCTCGAAGGCTGTCCTAAATAAAGATTCGGGTTATCATTAGCTTTCCTTGCTACACTACAATCGAGTTAATGACGACTTCAGATGAACCTATTCCATCACCTTGCATTAGGAATTGCTGCCTAAATGAGGAAGATGTCTGCGTAGGTTGTTTTCGTTCGCTGTCTGAAATTATTGGGTGGGTGGATACTGATAATGACACCCGACTAGGTGTTTTGGATAATACAACAAGCCGCCGTGAAGCATACCATCAAAAATACAAGCGGTTCTCTGGATAGGACTACAATATCCCCTTTCCCCTTAATGGAATTCGAACGGGTTGCCATCATGCTAAATACTACCGTCCTATTGCCCAACCTAATCTTAGCTGTAGCGAAAACCATTGAAATTAATGCTGAAGAGTTGACGGCGCTGGATCAAGCTATCGGTGACGGTGACCATGTGACGAATTTGCAACGCGGCATTCAGGCATTGACGGCGCAAAGCGAGGCATTAAGCCAACTCGACTGGCAGGCGGCATTGCAGAAAATAGGCATGACGGTTATGTCTTCCATAGGTGGTGCATCAGGCTCACTTTATGGGACGCTATTCCTTGGCATGAGCAAAAACCTGCAAAATCAGCCATTAACGTTGACTACCTTTGCCGATGTATTTTTGAAAGGCGTGGAAGCCGTTAAGCAACGCGGCAAAGCGGATAGGGGCGAAAAAACCATGCTGGATGTGTTGATTCCAGTCGCGGAACAACTACAGAAGGATGCAAATAAGCCAGATTTACTTGAGCAGATCAAGCTAATTGCAATAGCGGGTGTTGAATCTACCCGCGATATGCTTGCAACCAAAGGCCGCGCTTCTTTCCTGGGCGAACGCTCACGAGGCCATATCGACGCGGGTGCGAAAAGTAGTCAATTAATAATTTGTGCGATTGTTGATGCGTTGGCAACAACTTAGGAATCTCTGCTTAAGTCCTTCGACAAGGCTCTCCTGAGTTTATTGAAGGGTTCAGGACNNCCCCGCCGTAATGCGGCAGTATGGACTGGCGCATCCCACAAGCGCGTCAGTTCTTCATCGAGCAGGGTCAGAGTAATCGAAGCACCCGCCATATCAAGTGAAGTCGTGAAATTGCCGACCAAGGATCGGGTAATGCGCAAGCCGCGCTTCTGCCAGAATGCTGCCGCCAAATCGTAAAGCAAATACAGCTCCATTAACGGTGTGCCGCCAAAGCCGTTCACATGCAGCAACACTTCCTGGCCTTTTTGGGGCTGNNGGCACGGTTTCACGGCCACGTTCTCCGTGGATACCCACGCCGATTTCCATTTCATTGTCGGCAATGGAAAACGTCGGTTTGCCCAGGGCAGGGACGGTGCAACTGGTCAAGGCAACGCCCATAGTCGCAGTTACATGGTTGATACGGTCGCCTAGTGCCTTACAATCAGATAAACAAACGCCATTTTCAGCCGCCGCGCCGACCATTTTTTCCACTATTAGAGTTCCCGCAACGCCGCGCCGCCCAGTGCTATGCGACTTCGGCAAAGAAACATCATCGCTGACCAGCACAGAAGCGTTGGGAAGCTCCAGCATTTCCGAGGCGATTTCAAAATTCATGACATCACCGGCATAATTCTTGACGATGAACAAAACACCGCCGCTTTGCTGGACGGCTTGCGCGGCAGCCAGCATTTGGTCGGGGGAAGGGGAGGTGAATATCTGCCCGGGACAGGCCGCATCCAACATGCCCATGCCGACAAATCCGGTATGCAAGGGTTCGTGTCCTGAGCCGCCGCCTGAAATCAGCGCAACTTTACCCGATTGTTTAAGTGTTTTTCTTTTGACATACCGTGGTTCTGCGATGAATTCAATGATGTCGTTATGGGCGAGGGCAAATCCTTGCAGGCTTTCGTTGAGGACTGTATCTATGTTATTGATGAATTTTTTCATGGAACTGCCTATTTTGATTGCTTAACAGTAACTTTTGACTCCGCTCATAGTTCGACAAACTCACCATGAACGGGTTCAGAGGTAATTTCACTTCATAATTCTCAACGCCTTCGTTACTGCACGAATATCAGGCATGACCCAGGTCGGCTGATATTCGGATGCTTTCAGGTCAGCTTCAGTCGATACCCCAGTCAATACCATCAGGCTTCGTATCCCTGTGCGAACAGCCCCCAGAATGTCTGTTTCAAGCTTGTCACCAATCGCTATCGTTTCAGCAAGATCAGCGCCTAATTTGGAAATTGCTTGCTGGTACATAATGGGTTCTGGCTTCCCGATAATTGTCGGGCTAACACCGGTGGCCGTTTGCAACGCCGCTAAGATAGCGCCATTGCCATGAATCAGGCCGAGCTCTGTGGGCAGGGTATTATCGCCATTGGTGCCGATGAATTTTGCCCCAGCCCGAATGTTTAGCGTCGCCGTCGCTAGTTTATCCCAGTTTATCGTATGGTCTTTACCGCAGACGACCACATCCGCGCCTTTGCTGGTTGCGCTATTGATTTCATATAATCCGGTCAAGATAAAGCCCTGTTCAAGTAGGGCTTGCACCGCTCCGTCTTCCCCGACAACAAAAACTCGCGTTTGTGCGGGATCCATAAGTTCAGCCAGATACATCGCAGTTGCCATTGCGGAAGTCATGATTTCGTTAAGTTCAACCGTAACACCCATACCCGCTAGTTTTTCCACATATTGTTGCGGCGTATGGCTGGCATTATTGGTTGCCAAAATGAAACGTAAATTAAGCTCGCGTAGGGTTTGAAAAAAATCTGTCAATCCAGCGATTGCCTTATTGCCATGCCACAATACACCATCCATATCGATGATGAGGGCACGTATATTGGTGAAAGGACTCATATTATTGTTTTCCGCAAAATGTAGCTATTGTCGAAGTAAATTATCTTAAGTTCAAGGAGATATGAGTTCAGCATCCACAAATAAAACAAAGTGTGATACACAAGCAATTTGTTCAAAAGTGCGTAGGGTATTAACAGCAATACTGTTGATACAGTGATATTTATTAGAAAAATCAACCGAGCGATAGTACAACTGTAATAAATAATTAATTCATTATTCCTTATTTTTGTTAAATAAGGCAAAATAGCGCCCGAGTATACCGCCTGAAATTTCCTCCTCTTATTTCCCGCCTACTACTTTAAGCTAAAACCGTTTTCGGTTTTATCATCCTTTCAGGAATAGGACAGCGCTTGTAATGTTTTTTACAGCCGATTTGCAGATTGTGCCATTGAATGGTCGTTTCGGACAGCCAGTGCATCTGGAAAAATTCAGCTACGTTCAACTACCAACCTCGGGCTTTAAGAATGTCACAGAAATTTAACAGACCCAAAACAGTGGCAATAGGCGCTGAAAAAAGCCAGCCTACCCGGAAAGACCTAATCCAGGCCTTGTCAATTTACACACAACCGGATTACCGAAAGGCTTTATTCCAAATATCCAATACCTTCATACCTTATATGGGGTTATGGGCGTTGATGATTTATACCGTCGTGCAGGGCTTCTCTATTTGGATAACCTTAGTATTATCGGTGGCGGCATCCGCCTTTTTAGTGCGGCTATTCGTACTCTTCCACGACTGCTGTCACGGCGCTTTTTTCCCTTGGCGACTGGGAAATCGGCTGTTCGGTTATATTGCCGGGGTTTTGACTTTTACCCCGTACGAGGATTGGCAGCGCAACCACGTCATTCATCATGCTAATTCAGGGGATTTGGATAATCGCGGCATAGGCGATGTTTGGACGCTAACCGTGGCCGAATATCTGTCCGCACCCAGACCTAAACGCTTAGCCTATCGGGTTTTTCGTAATCCCTTGGTGTTATTCAGTATTACGCCGCTTATTCTATTTGTGATTGTCCATCGGTTTCCTAGTTCGGGTGCCAAAAAGCGCGAAAATCACAGCGTCATGTTAACTAATGTCGCCATTGCCACACTTATACTTGTGATGAGCTTGACGGTAGGATTCCAAAATTATCTGCTGATGCAATTTCCGGTTATCCTGCTGGCGGCCAGTGTCGGCACATGGTTGTTCTATGTTCAACACCAGTACGAAGATGTTTATTGGTCGCGCAATGACGATTGGGATCTGACCCGCTCAGGCTTGGAAGGCAGCTCCTATTATCAATTACCCGTCGTATTACAATGGATAGTCGGTAACATCGGCTTGCATCATATACACCATGTCCGGGCCAATATCCCCAACTACAACCTGCAACGTTGTTTCAACGAAATACCGGCATTACAGTCTGTCCCCCCGCTAACCTTACGTAAAAGTTTTCAATCGCTTTGGTTAAACCTATGGGATGAAGAGTCTCAAAAACTGGTGAGTTTTCGGTCGATTAGAATGTTGCCGCGTAAGAAAAGCAAAAGCTATGCAGCATGATCTTACCAAAGGTAATCATAAGCTGAATCACAAGTTCAGAACTTTACTAACTACGTTTTTTTACGGGCAACGATAACACCATCACGGGTTGGATTGATGAAGGTATCAAAATCGGGGTCGGCAAATATCTGTTCATTATGTTCACGGATAGCTTCAGTCCAACCCGGCACGATGTCTTCGTACTCAGTCATAGCTACACGTCCATGCCACAACACGTTATCAGCAATGTATAACCCTCCTGGACGGATGCGGTCTTTTGCCATCTGCCACACTTCGGGATAATCGCCTTTATCAACGTCGTTATAGCAGATGTCGAATAAGCCCTCAGTTTGTAAAAAGATGGTTTGCGCCATTCCGGTATAAAAATCAACCGTGTCCCATAGGCTGGCCGCGCTAAGGAATTGTTCGGCTTGCGCCTTGTTGAGCGGGTCGCCATCAGTACAAATGACTAGTCCTTGTTCACCCACCGCCTTGGCAAACCAATAAGCAGAGTATCCGTAACCGCTGCCAAATTCAAATACCCGCTTGGCATTGATAGACTTTGTCTGAACTTCGAGAAAAGCGCCAACCAAGCGGTCAACGATGGGGAAGTTACGTTCCCTTGCCAAGGTTTCCATGGCGGTTAATACGGGATGATCGGTTTTATTGAGCAAGCTGCGCATATAATTTTCAATGCGGGGATTAACCGGAATGAGCAATGCAGGGCTAGGCAGGGTAGGGGGGTGTTTGTCAGTCATTTTAGTATTCCAGTTATGATTAAGCAGATGCCAAGGTATCAAGCTAACAAAGATTGTTATAATAAAGCGATTGTTAGTTTCAAAAAGTTTCCCACAATCCACTAATCGCTTTTTAAGGAGTGCGTGCTTGACAGAAGTACAGGATATAACCAGTCCGATGACGGCATCGGAACGTCGGGCAACCTGGTCATTAGCCAGTATATATGCCTTGCGGATGCTCGGCTTGTTTTTGATTATGCCGGTCATGTCGTTATTTGCCGAGCAAATGGAAGGTTCTACGCCGTCATTAATTGGACTGGCGATTGGCATTTATGGCATGAGCCAAGCGTTGTTGCAAATCCCTTTTGGCCTGGTTTCAGACCGGGTTGGCCGGAAGAAAATTATTGTTTTCGGCTTGCTGCTGTTTTGTTTGGGCAGTGTGATTGCGGCACTATCTACCAGCATTTACGGAATTATCTTAGGCCGCGCAGTACAAGGTTCTGGTGCAATTGCGGGCCCGACAATGGCGTTGTTGGCCGACCTGACCCAGGAAGTTCACCGCACCAAGGCTATGGCCTTGATCGGTGCGAGCATTGGCGTTTCTTTTGGCGTAGCGATTGCGGCAGGGCCGGTTATCGCTGGATTCATCGGAATACATGGCCTGTTCTGGTTGATTGCCGTGCTGTCCTTATTGGCGATTTTGGTGATTATCTTCCTGGTTCCACAGCCGCAGAAATCAAATAAACACCGTGATGCTGAACTTGTACCCGCAACATTTTTGCAAGTGTTAAAAAATGTTGAGTTGTTGCGCTTGAATTACGGCATATTTGTCTTACATGCGATATTAATTGCGAGTTTCGTCATCGTGCCTTTA
>PMDM01000100.1 GCA_003155565.1 Methylococcaceae bacterium
AAATCAATTGCCATGGGCTTGGCGGTTTGCGCTATGTCTATGAATTCACTTAGCGCATTGTCGGCAGCAGACGACAAATATCCGGCATCAAATTTCGAGCCTAGTGTCACGTACATCGATGAAACTGCCGCCCAGGCGCAAACATCAGCCACTGACGACAAATATCCAGCTTCAAATTTTCAACCTAAAGTAACTTACAGTGATGAAAGTGTGACAGGGCAAACGCAATTAACCAAAGCGGCTGTGGTAGATGAGAAATACCCTGCATCCAGTTTTGAATCTAAAGTTATTTATTCGGATGAAAGTGCAAGCACCTCAGCGGCGACGGAACAACCCGAACAAATTGATCCTAAATACCCCGCAGCCTATTTTAAGCCGAAGATTATTTACCCTTAAAAGTCCTGGTAAATTATTCTAAAGTTGTCTCGAACTATTTGGGTGAACCCATCGCGAAAGATTAGAGAATAGCACGCACCATGCCCCAACTAAACTACACCATCAACGGTCACGATTTACAATACATAAAAATCGACTTGGAGCCAGGTCAGGAAGTCATTGCCGAGCAAGGGGCGATGATGTATGTGGATAAGCATATTGTTGTCGATACTATCCTGGGTGATGGCAGTCCTTCGCGGTTGGGCGCAATAGGCCGGTTCTGGAATGCGGTCAAACGTTCTTTTACGGGCGAATCGATGTTCAGCTCAGTTTATAAGAACACAGCTAACAAACCGCAAATCATTGCCATTGCCGCGCCTAGCCCAGGTGAAATCGTCCCGATCAATTTATCCGAACATGGTGGCGTGATTATTTGCCAGAAAGGGGCTTATATTGCTGGCGAGTTGGGGCAGCGCATTCAATTGGCTTTTCAGAAGCGTTTACGTGTCGGTTTTTTCGGCGGTGAAGGCTTCATCATGCAAAAAATCAGCGGACAAGGCATTGTTTTTATTCATGCTTCCGGCACGCTTAAAGAAGTCGTATTAACGCCAGACGACGAACTCAAGATTGATACCGGCTGTCTAGTCGGCATGTCATCGACGGTGCGTTACGACATTAAATACACAGGCAAGCTAAAAAACAGCTTGTTTGGTGGTGAAGGCTTGTTTTATGCCACGGTATCCGGCCCCGGCAAGGTGTGGATACAATCTTTGCCGATGAACCGCTTGAGCAAGGTATTGATGAGTGCGGCCTTAACCGGAAGCAGTAGCCGCTCGTCCTGGATGGGTAAGTTTTACCTGCTTGCGATAATCCTATTTGCTATCTCCACCATTTATACCAAGCCCTGATATGAATAATGGTGTCAGTATTCTGTTATTTGGCCCGGAATTGCCCAGCGCGGGAGAACTGACCACTTGCGTGATTGAGCAAAGCCGAATTTACTTACCTGCTTATAAACAAAACATCAATTTCGCCGAATTGGAAGCCAGAGCGGGAAGTTTTGACCACGACCAATTACAATTATGTTGGCAATATCAGGACAATACCTGGATGCTGATCCCTGCCAATCCAGATGCACAAAAAACACTGGTCAAGCTATTGCCTAATAAAGCAGTTGCCGGATTGAGCAAGTGGAAACGTGTAACCTTAGGCCAAAGTCTAGTCTGGAAAACCGTCGCTTATTCCTTGTGCGGTCTCGCGTTGCTGACGGTCTTGGCTATCTGGCAATACGATACTGCCGTTACCTGGATGGCTGGGCGCGTACCGCTGGCGACGGAATACAAGATTGGTGAGTCGGTATTAACCAGCTTGAAAACCCAAGCGTCCCTGATTGATAAGGGTGTCGCAGTAGATGCCGTCAAAAAAATTGGCGACCGCCTGACCAAAGATTCACCTTACAAATACCAATGGCATCTATCGAATGACCCTGCCATTAATGCCTTTGCCTTACCGGGCGGCATAGTCATTGTCAACAAAGGCTTGCTGGAGAAGGCGGATTCCGCCAATGAAGTTGCGGGGGTATTGGCGCACGAAATACAGCATGTCGAACAACGCCACGCCCTAAAGAACATGATTACCAGTTCCGGCATTGCCGCTGCCGTCTTGCTGGTTCTGGGTGATGCCAACGCCGTGATGATGATTATGGCGCATCAAGTGTCCGCCCAGTACTTTAGCCGTCAGGCCGAGTCCGATGCGGATATGAAAGGCATTGCCTTATTGCAAAAAAGCAAAATAGATATGCTAGGCATGGTGGCTTTTTTCAAAAAAATGCAGGAAGCCTTTAAAGGCAAAGCAAATGGGCCTGAATGGATGTCGTCCCATCCCGATACCGCCAACCGGATACAAGCCATTGAAAATTACATTAAAGACCATTCATGTGCGGATTGCGAAAAGTTGAAGTGGGATAAGAAAGCGATTCTGGCGAGTTTGGAAAAAGCTAATCCTAAAATAAAAAAGATGATGAATAATACCAATCCCAATAAGTTNNGGAGAAGGCCAGGATGAGGGGATTCACATAACAACTTTTTGGGATTGGTATAACCTAGCGGATCGGGTTTGAGTGACGGGATTGCGCCTTACCATGTTCGGATGCTGTTAATTTTGTTGCATTGGTTGGTACACCAGCCTTGGCCACCAATGATTTAATGATCGTTTTATGGTATGTCCAATCAACGATTTTCTTAAACTTAAATTTTGAGGAGAACGAAATGCCTTTATATATATGCCAAAAATGTGGAATTGGTAAAACCATGAACAAAAACATTGCAATCTGCAGTAATCCAAAGTGCCGAACCCCAAACCCAACTTGGGTAGAATGGTTACCGAAAAGCCAACAACCAACTGGGCAATTACCGCAGATTAAAGCCGTTCAAGTTGATTCTTCAGTATTTGTAAATGAACTTAATAAATTAAAGGCAACCCTTCCAGGGAATATACATGTAGACCCTATTGCAAAAAACATCCAATCCATAATAGGTAAATTGGATCCCGGTCATAAAATAGATGCGCAACTTATTTTGAATATGTTTTTTTTCCTGCATCACAACGCAAAAAGTTTGATGACTATCGTTGAGACAAAATGTAAAGTCAAAGTTGACAAATCTACATTTTTTGCCGCCCTCGCCCAGGTTTTCTCGGGGCGAGAAATTGTGCCTGGCGAGGAATTACTGCTGGTAAATAATGAAATATTGCATGGTCATTTCTTGCAGGCGTGGTGTGAAGTGAAAGAAAAATGGCCCAAGGATTCCGAAGATCAGGTTAAATTTGTCAAAGATATTTTTATCAGCCAAAAAGGTTACGCTAAAACAGCCCGTAGCCTGGAGAGTTGGACGCCACCATCAAAGGTTAATTTAGCGGCTCTTTTAAGCAGTTGGTTAACGAGATCTTCAAATGTCTCTATTTTTACAAAGTTGACCGTTCAAACTGAAACTGCTCGTATTAACAGTACCAGGTCTCAGAATGATCAGATTCAAGCCCCTGGCACTATTGCACAGCAAATTGCGGCCTGGTATGCAGAAGAGAGTAAGGTAGACGTTAAATATAATCAGATGTGGGGCGGGGTTTTACTGGAAATACATAATGCCTATGGATTTGCTATTGGTGCCGCCCATAAGAAATCCCTTTGCGACATAGTTATGAAGAAA
Source organism: Methylococcaceae bacterium (assembly GCA_003155565.1). Lineage (GTDB taxonomy): Bacteria > Pseudomonadota > Gammaproteobacteria > Methylococcales > Methylomonadaceae > Methyloglobulus. Next base: position 3,579 of record PMDM01000100.1, read on the forward strand.
CAGGCTGATATAAAACTAGGCCTGCAAAAATCTTTTTCTGGGCAAGAGGTCAACCGATTTATTTGGGAGCGGCTAAACCAGGTATACAAAGCTACTTTTGAGTTTGATTAATCTCTCACAAATTTGGTAAAGGGAAAATCCACCGCGTACGGCGGCAATGGTATGGACTCCTCCTTCCTGACGGCATCTGAGTGCCAGACTGGTAGAATTTGACTTCCAGACCAACAGAAAGAGGAGTCCGAGATGAATATTAAAC
>PMDM01000371.1 GCA_003155565.1 Methylococcaceae bacterium
ACATGATCATAATCATCGACTTCCCGCCATGCGCTTTTTAATTCATGCAGGGTAGAAAGCCCAAAGGTTGTGAAAAAAAATTGGCCTTCGGGCTTCAATATTCGCCTCACTTCACTCAAGACTTTCTCAAGGTTGCACCACTGCACGGCAAGATTTGATATCACTAGGTCTGCCGATTGCGATTTTAACGGCAAATACTCCGCATCCGCGCAAAGATAAGCAACGGAATGGTTATATTTCAGTTTGTTACTGGCTATTTGCAACATGGGCACAGCAATATCTAACGCTATAATCTGTTCTGGCATACAACAGGTTTTTTGCGCCAAAATCTCATTAATTAAAAAACCTGTACCACACCCTAAATCGACAACTGTATTGACTTGACCGATAGCGCCTACGCGCTGCAATAAATTCCTGCCAACATTCCTCTGCAACAAAGCAACGCTATCATAAGTTGTTGAAGCAATAGCAAACGATTGTTTTATCCTAGTTTTTGCCAGCATTATTTCATATCCATAAAATGGCAGATTGTTTTCACCACAGCGTCTTGGTGTGCTAAAAATGGCAGGTGCCCTGCCCTGTCAATCACCGTCAGGTCGATTTCAGGTAATAACTCTTGCATTTTTCCAGCTACAGCAACGGGAATTAAAGTGTCTAATTGCCCTAAAATAACGACGACTGGCATTTTCAAGTCGGCAAATTCACCTCTTAAATCAGCTTGTTTTAGGATTATTAAACCTTCTTGCAATGTTTGCGGATCGGGCGTTGGTTTTTCAAAAACTATGGCTTTTAATTCTTGTAAGGCTGTTTTCTGGTCAGCTAATCCTTTAATTTGAAGGGATAAAAACCGGAGCAATGTCGCCAAACTGTCTTGCTTTAAACTTTCTGAAAAACTGTCGAGAACCTGCCCATCCATGCCCGGCCACAAACCGTTCTGGACAAAACACGGCGTACCCGCAAGCAGAATCAATTTATCGACACGTTCAGGAAAACAGCGGGCAATCTCCAACACCACTTCAGCCCCTAGCGACCAGCCTAACCAACAACTAGGTTCATCAGGAATCGCATCAACCAGCGCTTCACTGACTGTCTCAAGCGTGAAAGGCGTAATCACCTCGCTTTGCCCATGCCCAGGCAAATCAAGCAAGGTCACTTGATAGTGTTTTGCCAACTCCTCAGCAAACAAACGCCAAATACCACTGTGCATTGCCCATCCGTGGACTAGGGCTATGGGTTTACCCTTGCCAAAGGTTTCAGTATGGATTTTGGTCATGCTAATGCTTTGGCAAGGGCTTCCAGCAACTGATCTATTTGTTGCTCTTCATGCTGCGCGGAGAATGTAACTCGTAATCTTGCGGCGTTTACGGGGACTGTAGGCGGCCTAATCGCGCTGACAAGAAAGCCGCTATTAAATAAGGCATTACTAACAGCAACCGCTTTTTCAGATTGCCCCACTAACACGGGCTGGATAGGCGAAGATGATGCCATCAATGGCAACCCCAACTGCCCAGCACCTGCCCTGAAACGCTCGGTAAGTTTTCTAAGCTTTTCCCGCCGCCAGTTTTCCGTCTGGATAATTTTTAAGCTAGTGCGCGTGGCTTCTGCGATAGCTGCGGGTAAAGCGGTGGTGTAGATGTAAGGTCGGGCTTTTTGCAGCAGTGTTTCAATAAGCTCTTCTGATCCCGCGACAAATGCGCCAAAAGTACCGAATGCCTTTCCTAATGTGCCGACAAATACCTGAACATCATCTTGTTTTAAGCCCGTTTGCTCCAGAATACCGCCACCATTCTCACCTAAAACGCCTAACCCGTGGGCATCATCCACCATCAACCAAGCCGAATGTTTTTTTGCAACGGCAGATAATGCTTGCAAGGGTGCGGTATCGCCGTCCATGCTGAATACCCCATCAGTGACAATCAGCTTATTACCCGTAGCCTTATCTAATATTTCGTTGAGATGATCGGTATCGGCATGGGAGTAACGTTTGAATTTTGCACCCGACAACATACCACCATCCAGGAGCGAAGCGTGATTCAATCGGTCTTCTATAACCGTATCCCCTCGCCCCATCAAGGCCGAAATAGCGCCCATATTAGCCATGTAACCCGTGGAAAATAACAGCGCCCGTTCGCGTCCGGTAAATTCCGCCAATTCTTCTTCCAAGGCATGATGCGCGCTACTGTGTCCACAGATCAAATGCGCCGAACCACTGCCTACGCCGTATTTGTCCGCCGCTGATTTGAAAGCGTTGACTACATCAGAATGGTTAGCCAACCCCAAGTAATCATTGCTGCAAAAATTGATGACTGGCTTGCCATCGCAAATTAGGTTAATGCCTTGCGGGGATTCGATAATGCGTCTGGAACGGTACAACCCCTGCTGATTTAGCCGATCAAGGTTGGCGGTTAAATCAAACAAAACAGCAACCGTTAATCATTACCAAGGAACGATGCTTTATTTACTATGATATTACTCATTTATTACGTGGTTTACATCTACGTTAGCCCAATTCCAATTCAATGGAAGCAATTGAAAGTCAGGAAGATTAGACGATATGATGTTCTTTAGATCAGCTTCTAGCGTCACTAAGTTTCTCTCCAGAAAAACAACATCATTTTTGGATAAATCAAAATAGAATTGCGAATTCAGGAGAGTGAATTTCTGCGGGGAAGTTATTCGTACTTCGATGTTATATCGACCTTCTTTCCACCAAAAAGACTTTTTTCTTGCTTCCAACAAGGAAAACAGCTCTTTGCTATCAAGAACTTCTTGAACGTAGCCATCAGGCTTAGTCTGCTTCAGATAATTGAAGTGAGCTATCAATGCTTGTATAAGTGGCCGGTCGCTTTCATGGTAGCTGGATTCTTGAAAACGAACAAATTTCTCAAGAAGCGACTGCGTTCCAATTTTTATTGCGATTGGTGACTGGTCGCGACTAATGATCTGTTTATTCCCTGCCGCATCAGTAATCTCGCTAAATGTTTCTCCGAGACCTGCCCAACGAAGAGTTCGAATATCTCCATCATTATGACGCAGAACTAATTCCATGCCGTCGATGATAATATCTTTTTTATCAACACTGAATGCCATTCGCAAATTAAAAATTGGACCCAATGAAGTAAAACTAACTTCGGCATATTGATTTGGCAGAATCCGAACAGAAGGCTGAACGTATCTTTGAAAAAGCCAAGTGGCTATTTGCGGTAGCCATGCTGCTGCACCTATGTAAGCGGCTATCTCTTCTGGTTTCAACTCAAAACTCCCAGTTCAGCAAAAAAAGCCGCGACATTAATTATATTTCGATCCACTCATATTCACCCCTAACCGCTCAAACAATACCCGGTCATGGTTAGTCATAGGATTATCCGTAGT
>PMDM01000040.1 GCA_003155565.1 Methylococcaceae bacterium
AGCCATAAATGTGACAATACTATATTGTTTATTAAAACAATAGCTTATAAAATTTTCTGCCGCTTCTCCATAGCAGTCATTGGTTCATATTAACCACCGCCGTGAAGATCGGCCAGTCGCAGCCGCTCTACGGATCATGAAACAGACATTAAAATCGGGATAAACTGGCCTTCAGGAATCTGAACACTAATTAACCAATCATTTTGATTAATGCACAGTCTTCTTGGAGAAAGAGGGCTTACAAACCAAATTAGTTGCCGAATCTGGCAATTTAAATCCGAATCCGGAATTAAGTGTCGCGATTGACGAGTTAATAGCGCCTTCACTCCAGGTGGCCCGTTGAGGATTATACGATTCACCCACTAGATAGATGGGTTCGCCAATTATGGGTTTAACTGCCCAGTGGGCAATGTCGCAATTGTTGAAGGGTGATCCGGCTTTCAACCAATACCAGGCATCTGGCCAAACCTTGACATACGTTTTAAGCGGTTTGGGAATTTGGATATCAGGGAACATCCCATTAAGCTCGCGTATAATTTCAGTTTCAACTGCTTGAACTGAAATTTCATTCAATTTCTGCCAAAGCGCGACACAGACCATCTCATCTGAATAAACAGTTCGGGTGACCCGTTGGCGACTGCCATAGTCATCCGATGGAATTTCCATCAGATTGATACAGTGGTCGGTAGTCCAGACGCGGTTAATTTCTTTGCCCAAATAAGCGTTTTTCCACCAAGGTTTGAGCCACCACTGGGTTACCGTCACAACAGGAATACCCAGCAACTGTTGAAACTGAGCACTCTTGACAATTTTGTCAGGGACATCACCGTGAATTAATTTTAATTTTGCAGCATTAACGGCAAGGATGACTTTGTTGGCATTGATTTCGTAACTTGGGGTTATAGCAACATAGCCAGTGTTACCATGACTTAGCTTTTTAACCGGTTGTGAAGTAAAAATCCTAACCCCATTTGTTTTCGCCGCTTGGTCCATTCTGTTTATGAACTCGCCCATACCTCCAACTGGATAAATAAGCTTCGCATTATCGAATTTTGATTCTTCCTTTAACCAATCCAGGTAGCTCTTGGTATCAATGGGATATTGAAAGTCACCCCGAAACCGGGAGACATCGAGAAGGTAATGGTAACCTTCAGGGCCAACAGCAGTTTTGACGAACGAGGGAAAATCCGGAATGTGTTGTTTGGTTACATGTTTCAATTGCTTATATAAGGCATCTTCGACTTCGGTTTCCTTTTGAGATGTTTTATCTAAAGAAGCAAGACTAGGAAAAGCTAATTTTGCCAATTCGTCCTTCGATTCGGCATGCTGACCGCGAGCAAATATTAAGTCGCCTCGATTCAAAGGTTCGTTAAACGTAATACCTAATTCCTTGGCCAACTCAACGAGCGAGTGACCAGTAAGTATCCTGCGTGCACCAACACCGATCCGGGGTGAGGTTTCTTTACCATCAAAAGAAACATCCAATATTCGCCCACCCAATCTATTTTCCAGTTCGAACAAACAAACAGATTCTTTTCCCCTCTTAGCGAGTTGGTATGCCGTATGAACTCCGCCAATACCCCCACCGACAATAAGAATATTGCAGTTGATTGATTGCAATCCTTGCACAGGGTTTTTCCCTTGATTCTCACCTTCGGTTCCTTTAAGGAACTGCTCAACAAAACAACCCGACAATAAAAACAGTAGAATTAAAGAAAGGGCTATCGGTATCGTTCTTTTCGATTTGGGCTTCTTAGCGATCATTTTTATATACACATGCTGAAGAAATTTTTACACTTTAGGTTTTAATTGCCACGACAAGGTTTCATCATGGCCAGATTACTTTTATTGCTCGTTATTGCGCTTGCAGCCTGCTCCCAACATTCTCATCCCATCGCTTTAGAAAACGATCTAAACTGGATTGATTTGGGCCACAGCTTGGACAGCTCGACCTTGTATTGGCCCAATAATGTGAAAGGATTTGAGCATTATACGGAAGCGGATGGCGAAACCGCATTGGGTTATTACTATTCTTCCTTTAGCTTTTGCGCACCCGAGCATGGCGGTACGCACCTGGATGCGCCCATTCACTTTGCTAAAAATAAATTGACGGTGGACAAGATTCCCCTGAGCAGTTTAACAGGCTACGCCGTAAAGATTGATGTGTCGCATAAAGCGCTCGCCGACCGGGATTACCAGATCAGTATCGAAGATATTGAAAACTGGGAGAAAGTGCATGGCGCTATTCCGGATAATACGATTATCTTGTTCAGGACTGGCTATGAACGCTATTATCCAAACCGGGAACACTATTTCGGAACATCAAAAACGGGCCAGGCAGCCATCCCTGAGCTGCATTTCCCCGGAATCTTACCTGAGACAACGCAATGGTTAGTCGAGAAACGTAACGTCAAGGCCATCGGGCTTGATACCCCCAGCCTGGATTACGGACAGTCCAAAGATTTTAAAACCCACCAAATTTTACTGGGCCACGATAAGCCTGGTTTTGAGAACCTGACCAACCTGAACCGATTACCGGTAAAAGGCATCTATCTTGTGGCTTTGCCCATGAAAATTGCCAAGGGGAGCGGTGGCCCACTCCGAATAATTGCAGCCCCTTTTTCTGAATAAACATTTCAATATTAATTTTTAGATTCAAATAAACATTATAAAAAATTTCATCCTTCTCGATAACGGACTATGGCTCATATCAATCAATTTAGGAAAACCGGCCATTATCTGTCATTCGCATTTTCCGATAGCCGACCATCAGGATGTAAGAAACAGACATTCACTTACTTTTCTAAAACAATCTCTGGCGCTGATTTAAATGTGATTACTAATTCAACTG
>PMDM01000012.1 GCA_003155565.1 Methylococcaceae bacterium
TTTTTAACAGAGTATCTTACGGGTTGGTCATCAAAGGCGGTGGGCAACAAGTCGCCTCAGCATCCCCATCCCGCCTGATTCGCTATAAAGTAAAAAAAGGCGACTCATTGATGCAACTTTCCAGAAAATTCGGGGTATCTTTGAACGATCTGCGCAAATCTAATCCCGAAACCGGTTCCAAAGGGCTGCACCCAGGCCAGAATCTAAAGATTTTGGTTGATAATACTGACCGCGCCACCTAAATATTGCGAGTTTATCCCCTCCCTGTTTTACAAAGTAGGTTGGGGTGAGTGTGCGAACCCCAACATTTGGGGTTTCGATTGTCTGGGTTCGTACCACCTCACCCCAACCGGGCTACCCTCTATTGATAAATCTTCCCTCGATACCTTAACCAGCCATTGACATGCTCGCCATCCGGATCATGATGAGTCCAATGAATAAGGCCTCCTTGGCTGTTCCATTCATATAGACCATAAAAAGTGACCGTATGACCCGGCTTCAAGCCAACGAGGCGCGGAGCAATATCGACATTATGCGCCATCAATAGGGTTTGCTTATTAGCTAAACGCAGAATAAAGCGTTGATGACGATCACCGATTACATCATCACTTAATAAGCGACTGACGATGCCCTGGCCCTTTACCTGTAAACCACTTTTTTTATTTAGGAATGCTTGTTTTAAGATCCAGTTACTGGTATTAACTAAAACAGCTTGCTGTTGCTTTATATTTGCCGCATCTGTCGTAGCTTCGGTAGGAACGCTAATAAAAATAAAGCTAATCAGCAAATAAACGATAATTTTATGGGAAACTTTATCTTTCATAATAAGCAACCTCGGCACTGTGCACCGTAAAAATATTGAATAAAAACATATCTCATAAAATCGATAGCGAGTTCGTAGATACTTCCGNNTACCCCGTCACTCACGTTTTGCCGATGGTGACGTTTTTGAACCATGTTGAAACCTTACGAACGGGGCAACATGCCCCGTCCGGCTGGAGTAGGGTGCATTCCATGCACCAAATAACGGTAAATCAGAGTGGATAGCTGGTTTGGCAATGTTGCTTTAAACACCGATGCTTTAGGTGCGTAATACGCACCGCTTAAATTTAACCCAACATCAACCCCTCACATATTATCCAAAATCGCCTTCTTAACCGCATTTAATTCCGCGTCTATCGTTACGGGATGTGCGGCGGCACATTGCTTTATCGCCGTATCAGGGTCTTTAAGGCCATTGCCCGTCAAAGTACAAACGATTCTACTTCCTTCGGGTATTTCACCTGTGCCAATGTTATGTAACGCACCCGCTATGGAAATTGCTGATGCGGGTTCGCAGAAGATACCCTCGTATTGCGCCAGCAGTTTTTGCGCGGCGAGAATTTCATCATCGGTAAATTTGTCGAACCAACCGCCAGATTCTTTTTGCGCTGCCCAGGCATAATCCCAGGATTGCGGATTTCCAATGCGTATTGCGGTGGCAATCGTTTCCGGGTGTTCAATCGGCTTACCCGCCAAAAACGGCGCCGCCCCTGCCGCCTGATAACCGCACATGATGGGGCGTTTTTTGGTTACTGCTTTATGAGTTTCACTATCGGTTGAATATTCTTTATAGCCTTTCCAATAAGCGGATATATTCCCGGCATTACCGACGGGTAAGCAGTGGTAATCGGGCGCATCACCTAAATCATCAATAATTTCAAAGGCGGCGGTTTTTTGGCCTTCAAGACGGAAAGGATTGATGGAATTGACGATGGTGACAGGCGCATGGTCAGCGACTTCTTTGACCAACGCCATGCCTTTATCGAAATTACCACTGATCTGGATAATCGTGGCATCGTACATCAAGGTCTGCGCCAATTTGCCCAACGCAATTTTGCCTTCGGGTATCAACACAAAAGCCTTGATGCCAGCCCTGACGGCATAAGCCGCTGCGGATGCGGAGGTGTTTCCGGTAGAAGCGCAGATCACCGCCTGACTACCCGCTTCCACGGCTTTGGTGATCGCCATGGTCATGCCCCGGTCTTTGAACGATCCGGTCGGGTTCAAGCCTTCAAACTTGACGTAAATTTCAACATCCTTACCGATCATTCTTGGGATGTTGTTTAATTTAATTAAGGGCGTATTGCCTTCGTTCAAGCTGATAATGCGGGTGTTGTCGCTGACGGGTAGACGATCCCGGTAGCGGTTAATTAAGCCAGTGTAATGGGTATGGGCAGACATAGTTATCCTAAAGTTTCCAGGCGAATGCGGTTGACTTTGCCGGTCACGGTAGGCAACGACTCCATTTCGGCAATTGCGGCGTTCATTTCTTTTTCAAGGGTGATTTGTGTGAGCAGGATAATCGGCACCAATGCCCTATCGTCCAATGGTTTTTTCTGGATGATGGCATCAATGCTGATTTGGTGTTTCGCCAGGATGCGGGTAACGTCAGCCAAAACACCGGGTTTATCTTCCGCATTAAGCCGTAAATAGTAAGCGGTAAGAAATCGCTCTGGCGGCAAAACCGGAATATCGTGCAAGGCATCGGCCTGGAAGGCCAAGTGCGGAACCCGGTTTTCTGGATCGCTGGTTAACGCCCGCACCACATCAATTACGTCCGCCACTACCGATGAAGCCGTCGGATCAGCACCCGCGCCAGCGCCGTAATACAGCGTAGGCCCTACCGCATCGCCCTTAACGACGATGGCATTCATCACACCATCCACGTTAGCAATCAATCTTCGTTCCGGGATTAGTGTAGGATGCACCCGTAATTCAATGCCTTCCGGCGTTTTACGGGCTATGCCCAGATGCTTGATCCGGTAACCCAACTGTTCTGCATATTCCACATCGGCGCGGGTAACCTGGGTAATGCCTTCGGTAAAGACCTTATCGAACTGTAAGGGAATACCGAATGCAATGGAGGCCAGAATTGTTAGTTTATGTCCGGCATCAATGCCTTCGACATCAAACGTGGGATCAGCTTCGGCATAGCCCAGTGCTTGTGCTTCTGCCAATACATCGTAAAAATCGCGGCCTTTATCGCGCATCTCGGTCAGGATAAAATTGCCCGTGCCGTTGATGATGCCCGCCAGCCATTGGATTTGGTTGCCACTCAACCCTTCACGTATGGCTTTGATGATGGGAATGCCGCCAGCAACCGCCGCTTCAAACGCGACGATCACGCCTTGTTCGCTGGCTTTGGCAAAAATCTCGTTACCGTGCAGGGCAATCAGTGATTTATTAGCGGTCACCACATGCTTGTGGTTGGCTATGGCTGCCAACACCATATCTTTTACCGCGCCCGCACCGCCGATCAACTCCAGGACAATCTCTATCTCAGGGTCGTTGATGATTTCGTAAGGGTCGGTTGTTAGGGCAATACCTTGGGTATCGCAGATACGTTGCTTGCTTAAATCCTTGGCGGATGCGCGCGTGATGATGATCTGCCGCCCCGCCCTGCGGGCAATTTCCTCCGCATTGCGTTTCAGTACGTTGACGGTGCCACCGCCGACCGTGCCTAAGCCGATGATGCCTATTTTTACTGGTTTCAAGTTTGATCCTTTTTATTTATTTCTGTTAATCATACCGGTACTAAGCTACTTGTTTATCAAATAACCATTCAACTCTTGATAACTGGAAAAAACACTGTCGAAGCTTAATAGCTTGGCATTGTACTGCAAAGCAGTTGCAATAATAATGCGGTCTTGCGGGTCTTTATGATGTTCGGGTAAATGAACCGCTTTAGTTGCAATTTGTGCGGTCACAGGCAGTATTTGAATATTTGAATTCATCTCGACTTCACTTAACCAGTCATCGAAAGGCATGTCCATCTCGATACGTCCATGACGCACCAGCCATGCCATTTCAAAACAGGATATAGCTGAGACGGCGACAATCTCGGTTTCAGAAATTAAATCAAGAACGTCCGAAGAAAGTTTGTTGGGGATTTGGTTAACCCACCAATGCCAGATGTGGGTATCAAGCACCAACACTTAATGGATTCCCCAATCTTCCGCAGGTACGGACGAAATGACATCGCCTTTTTCTTTGACTCGCCCTGCAAGTTGCTGCGGAGGAACACGTCGGCGTTGCGGTGAATTAGGAGCGTATTCATCCAAAGTAATAACCAGTATTTCAACCTGACGATTAACAAACGACTCAGGTACTTGAATGACCAAATTCTGGGTGTCTACGGTTTGTAAAATACGTTGGATTTGCATTGGATAACCTTAGTTTAATTATATTCAATGTTGGGGTTCACAAACTCACCCCAACCCAACCTTGTATGATTAAAATCAATAAAATATTGCCGAGAAGATCAGATAAGCTTTAATGGTTTATTGGGAGGCCG
>PMDM01000229.1 GCA_003155565.1 Methylococcaceae bacterium
GGCGCGGCGCGCTGGAATGGCCCTTATTTACGAAAATCCAAAGTGCCGCTTGATCCCTGGCAACAGGAATATAAATATACGTCACCCGGTGAGCACGGCAAGTTTGACGTGACTTCTCTGGGCGCAGACGGCAAAGAAGGTGGTGAAGGCGAAGATAAAGACCTGAATAGTTGGGAGTGATGTAACGTACGATCATGATGATAAAGTGCCTTTACCGTTAAAATATTCCCTTTATTGTGATTTCGTACGGTCAAATTTGCGGACTTTGTGAAGCCATTTTTTCACCACGAAGGATGCGAAGACCACGAAATTTTCTAGATTATCTTCGTGTCCTTCGTGGTAATAGAAATTCCGCAAAAGTGGCGGTGCAGAATATAGAAAGTTCCGGTCAGACCAAAATTATCAGCCTACGAAAAGACGCGTCATTGTTCTATCCTCGAAATGCCGAGGCTGATATTAAACACAACACAACAAAAAGCCAGTTTTCCAGGGCTATAGCTCCAAGTTCCAGCAAAGGATTCACGTTGTTGGAATTAATGTTGGTGATGTTTATTGTCATTCTGGGTTTTGCTGCCATAGGTCTCAACATTTCTTCTGGAAATGATGCAACAAAACTCCAGTCTGCTGCCAGAGATATGGTGTCTGCCTTGCGTTTTGCTAAAGGCCAAGCGCTTATTTCGCATAAAGAAACGACGGTGGCGCTAGACCTTAACGAAAACAATTACACCGTCAGTGGTCGGGATAAGGTATTTACTATCCCTGATACCATAGCCCTTACCGTGGTCACGGCACAAGAAGAACTGACCGGAAAAGGCTTGGCCAGCATACGGTTTTTTCCCGATGGATCATCCAGCGGCGGCAGGATCAAACTGGAAAGAAATTCAGCCATCTGGCAAATTGACATCAACTGGTTAACGGGACAAGTCGAACTTGAAAGCAAGTAAGATAAACAAGCAACAGGGCTTTTCGTTACTGGAAATCCTTATTGCCTTTTCAATACTGGCATTGTCCCTGGGTATCCTGCTAAAAATATTTTCCGGCGGTGTCAATACGGCGATGGTCGCTGAGGACTATACGATTGCCGTGCAAATCGCTGAATCACTGATAGCCAAAACGGGATCGGAAATCCCGTTAAAAGGCCATCAAAGCTCCGGTGATGAAAATGAAAAATACCATTGGTCGCTGACTGTCAGCCCATTTTTCCTGAGTGGCGAAGGAATTGACCCTAAAAATGCAGCTGCGCAACTTTATAAGATCAACGTAACGGTAAACTGGGGCGATGGCGAAAGCGACGACCGCCAGATTCAATTAACTACTTTAAAGCTGGTTGCAAAAAATAATGTCCCATCGTAAAGCCAACGTGGGTTTTACCCTGATAGAAGTGCTCATCGCCATGACGCTGCTTGGCATTATGGTCGTCTTGTTGTTCAGCAGCATGAAAATCTGTGCGGATAGTTGGCAAAAAGGTGAAGATAAAATCACCGAAGTCAACGAGGTTGCGGTCGTTTATCAATTCTTCCAACATCATCTAAGCACTGCCTTACCCTTGTGGAAAGATTTTACTGGCAAAAAAAAGGTCTTTGCTTTTCAGGGTAAAAACCAGGAATTGCAGTTTGTTTCGTCGTTTCCTGCCAGTGCCAAGAAATCAGGTTTACAGCTTTTTTCATTGCAACTAATTAACGACGGTGACGAGCAAATCATTCAAGTCTCAATAACGCCTTTTTATCCGGTGGCAGAAGGCGAGGAATGGCACAAGGAAGAAGTCACCTTATTACGGCATGTACGCAATTTTTCATTAAGTTATTTCGGCTCAGATGACGCCCAAACCGAAGGTGTATGGCAGGATGACTGGCTCATCAAGGAATCCCAACCCCGGCTGGTTAAAATCAAGATTGAACGGGATGACGAAGGTTTCTGGCCGGAAATGATAGTTGAACTAAAGTCCAAGGGAATATCTTCCAATTCCGATAACCAAACGCTGACTGATGAAGACCAAACAGCGGATGAATCTATCATAGACGACCAGCAAGAATGAGCTTATTTACACCGCAACAGCCTATGAATAGGAAAAACAGATATTCTCAGGTAAAATCCAGCCCCAAAGGTTTTGCCTTAGTGCTTGTTTTATGGGTATTAAGCTTGTTAACCATTATGGCTGGCAGCTTTGCACTGACTATGCGCCGGGAATCAACTGTTGTCGCTGGTATTAAAGATAATGCTGGCGCAGTAGCTGCGGCGGAAGCGGGAATTGCCGTCGCCGAAATGATGCTACTGCATCCTGAGCAGAATAAGCGTTGGCGAGCTGATGGCAACATCTATCAAGTGGATTTTGGCAGCACCAAAATCCGGCTACGCTTGCTGTCAGAAGCCGGTAAAATAGACATTAACAATGCCGACCTGCCTTTGCTGCAAAGCCTAATGGCGAAAGCGCCGGTGGAAGAAGAGCAGCAAGCAAAGTTGATTGGCGCAATCATTGATTGGCGCGACCAGGACGACTTGTTGAGCATAGATGGCGCGGAAAAAAAAGAATATCGGGATGCCGGGTTAAAATATCAGCCCCGCAACAAACCTTTTCAGACGGTAGAAGAGCTACAAATGGTTTTAGGAATGGATGAACACGTGTACAACTGGCTTCAACCCATCATCACCATTTATTCAGGCCAACCCCAAGTTAACCTAAAATTGGCATCGACGAAAGTCCTGAATGTTTTACCTAACTTGGATGCCAGCTTGATAGAAAGTTATGTTGCAACTAGACTTGACAATGCAAAAAACGATATGCCCGCACCGGAATTTACAGCCGGTCCGGTTGGGAGCGGGGGAGTTAGTGCTAATGAGACGGTCACTATAGTTTCGGAAGCACTGATGGCTGACGAAACCAGTGCTTTGGTCTCTGCCACAGTGACTAAAGCAGATGCTTCCCAGTCAGGTCTATCTGATGTCACTCAGTCAGAACCTTTTCAAGCCTTAAAGTGGCAGCGTAATCCCAGCAATGAAGAACCCTTATTTACCGATAAAATGAGCGAATTATTAGTCAAACAATATGCCGAAACTGAACTCAGCGATTGAGCTGGATTTTAAGAAATTTTTCCGCTGGTGGAAACGCGAACTTAGTTTTCTGATCCCAGACAGCGTTAAACAGCTTATTAGTGACCAGCACGGCACACTCATTGTGCGTCCCGAAGGGAATCAGTTTGTCTTGAGCTACTGGTTTGAATGGCGGGATGAACCGCTTGCAAAACTTGATCGGGACGAGACGGGAATAGCGAAATACCATGAAATGCTGGCAACCGACGAACGCTTGCAAAAAGCCGATCTGATTTTCCGCTTAACCAGAAGATACGCTATTCAAAAAGAACTTTCCCTTCCTGCTGCCGCCAAGGAAAACCTGCACCAGGTCGTTACTTACGAATTGTCACGGTATTCTCCATTTAGTGCAGAACATGCCTATTACGCCGTCAAAGCCATGGACGTAGACAACGAACCGGGACAAATCAGGGTTATGTTGATCCTTACCGCCAGGGAGGTGCTGGATACTTTTTACAGGGACCTCAAGACTTTTGGCATGGTTCCGAAATTTGTGGATTATGAAGATTTCGCCAACGTTCTTGACCAAAGCGAAGAGCCATATAATCTGTTACCAGAATGGTTGCGGGAAAAAACAGACAAGACGGCGCAACTGATTCATGCCGCCTTAGCGGGCCTCGTGGGATTACTATTGTTAGCAGCCCTGGCTTTTCCGGTCTGGTTTGAATCGCGTTCAGTCGACGTTTTACAAGAAAAAATTAATGCAATTGAAAAAGAAGCTAAGAGCATCAAGGCGTTACAGTCTGAAGTTGACGCATTGGTAGATGAAACCCAGCAATTGATTGACAAAAAAACCGAAAAACCACCGGTTGTGGCTGTGCTGGACACCCTAAGCAAATTAATCAAAGACGATACTTGGCTAGCTTATGCACAGTATGCGAGCGGTCAACTGCAGATGCAAGGCGAATCCCCCGCCGCTTCAACACTGATCTCGGTTTTGGAAGCGTCCGACATTTTCGCCAACGCAAAGTTTGTCTCGCCCGTTACCCGCGACAATGTAACCAAGATGGAACGCTTTCAGATTACCGTTGATATTACTAAGGCGGGCGATATTATCAAGCCAGGAGATAAAGATGGAACTGACCAATAATCCACAGACACAGCGCTGGCTGGCTGTTGGACTTCTGGCTTTTGTCGTGCTGCTGGTCGGTTTAATACTCGTTGTGCCTATTATCAGCAAAGGACTGGAACTGCACGAAACCAAAGATAACCTGGCGTTTACCCTGAAAAAATACGAGCAAATACTGGCCGGAAAAGATGCGATAGTCGGCAATATTGCAGCCATAAAACAACAACATGAAGAACAAGGTTATTTTAATGACCAAGGCACTAGCGCCCTCGCCTCTGCCCAAATGCAAGAATTTATCAAACAAGCCATCGTGCAAGCGGGCGGACAACTGAGCAGTACCCAAGTGCTTCCGCCCAATACCAAGGATAAATTCAGCCGTATTACCGTCAGTGTAAGAATGACCGGCAACATTGAAGTGTTACGGGCGGTGCTATATAAGCTGGAAACTGCCGCCCCGCTGATGGTTATCGACCAACTGGATATACGTCCGATGCGTAGCGTACGGAACCGGCTAACCCGCCAAATTGAACCTAGCAACGAACTGAACATCAATTTTCAGGCAATCGGCTTCATGAGGGGTCAGCCACAATGAACATCAAGCTGATAAAGTTCCTCGCCGCTATTTGCGCAGCTTTGTGCTTCCTTCTTATTTGCGAATGGTTATATGCCGTCTACGCTCAGAAGCAATTAATGGCAACCATTCAAGCCGTCGATAAGCAAAAAAAGTCGGTCGCGAAATTACCCTCCATAGAACTGACCAAACAACCCGAAGCCAGCTACGTAGACTTGGTTTCCAGGCCGTTGTTCATCCAGGGACGGAAACCAGTCAATGAACCCAGCACCGTCATAACACCAGTTGCTGTCGCAACAGGGACATTTAACTGGGCGCTTAATGGGATTTATACCTACAAGAATGAACTGTACGCATTATTTAGCCGGACGACGACTAAAGTCCCCAAGGATAATTACCGAAAAGTCACCAAAGATAACGATATAGACGGTTGGAAATTGACAGAGATACATCAGGATAAAGTCATCGTCAGCCAGGGCGACAAGCAAAAAGAATTACCTTTGCGAAAACCTAAAGCGAAAGAACCAGCAAATAATGTGGGCAGAGCAATGAGTGCGCCTCCGATGCCAGGCCAACAAGCTGGGCAACCATTGATGCCAAATCAACAACCCATACCTGCACCTCAGCCAGTACCTGTGCCTGAACCTGAACCTGAGCTTATACCCGATGAATCCAGTGAACCCTACTTCGAGAACAGTGATAATGAACAATTTCAGTAACCTTACCAAGGCTGCCTGCCTAATAACCTTGGGCTTAACGCTGTCAAGCTGTGAGCTATTAGGGCCCAAACAGACGGCGAAGATACCGCTCACACCCGTACTCAAAGAACAAGCGGACAATCTCGGTGACAGTGTTGCCTTTAAAGAACTGGAAAACAAAACGCCGATTAACGATGCCTTAAAATCGAAGGTCGAAATGTATCCGGCACGGGACCGTCTTGCACCTAAAACGGAAACCCATAGACGCACCAAAACCGGAGGCCCAGGCACCTACAGCTTGAATTTTGATGATGCTGACCTAGGTGAAGTCGCCAAAGTGATATTAAGCGACATACTGGGACAAAACTATATCCTAAGCCCTAAAGTCACGGGCAAGGTCACGCTTAATACCACCGAACCGCTGAGCAAAGAGGAACTCCTGCCCACCCTGGAAATGGTCTTGCGCATGAATAATGCCGCCTTGGTCAAGGACGGCAAAATCTATCACATAGAACCCACCGCAGAGGCTTTATACAGCTCCACCATAGCAGGTGGTAGCACCGGTTTCCAAAGCCGGGTAATTCCAGTACGCAATGTTGCTGCCCAGGAAATCGCCGATATTTTAAAACCCCTAGTGCACGAAAAAACCATACTGACCGTTGACAGCACCCGCAATACCCTGGTGGCATCGGGAACCGCCGACGAACTGGCGCGGGTCATGGACATGGTCAGCACTTTTGACATCGATGTATTGAGGGGGCGGTCTTTTGCCTTGTTTCCACTGAACAACGTTGCGCCAGACCAAGTAATAGACGAGCTGGAAACCGTTTTTAACACCTCGTCAGGCAAGGATGGTAGTGAGTTTTTCCGCTTTATGCCCATTGAGCGCATGAATGCCGTACTGGCCATTACCCATCAGGCCAGCTATCTGCGCGATATTGAAAACTGGATTTACCGGCTGGACAGGGCAAATACCGAATCGGGCGGCGGTGTCAATGTGTACCGCGTACAACACATGGATGCTGAGGAATTGGCGGGTACTTTGAATGAAATTTTCACGGGCGGCGGTGGCTCACGGGATAAATCCGCCAAAGTTGCCGCCGGCAAAAAATCGACAGAGGTTAGCAATAAAGATTCTTCTTTTGATAGCAGTAATAGCCAAAAAACTGGCAAAACCTCGGCCAGCAGCAATAAAAGCTCGAAGGGTGGGAAAACAGGCGGTGGCTCCGGCGGTCTCCTAGCAGGTAGTAGCGTAAGTATTACCCCAGATATCGCCAATAATTCCCTCATAATTGTGGCAACACCACAGGAATATGGAAAAATCCTTCCTGTGATTAAACAGTTGGATATCATGCCGTTGCAAGTATTGATAGATGCAACAATTGCACAAGTCGATTTAAAAGACGATCTCAAATACGGTATAAAATGGTTCTTTGCAAATGGTGACGATTCTATTGGTAGTGGCGGCGTAACAGCAGCAAAAGCTTTGGTCGCAGCGGCAACCGGTGGACTTAGCGCCATATATAACGCCGGCTCTATTAAAGCCCTGTTGTATGCACAAGCTGACCTGAATAATGTCAAAATAATTTCATCGCCGTCTCTGATGGTCTTAAATAACCAAGAAGCCAAAATTAATGTGGGTGACCAGGTTCCTATTCAAACCAGTAACCTTTCCAATGTAATAGCCTCCACTGGAACTACTAATACTAATACCGGCAACTTTGCCCAAGCTAACCAAATTCAATATAAGGATACTGGTGTTACTTTGAAAATAACGCCTAGGGTAAACTCCAATGGCATGGTTATTATGGATATTCAGCAAATAGTGAGCGTTGCAAAAGCAACACTAACAGGCGTTACGACTTCCCCAACCATCAACAAGGAAGAAATTGAAAGTACCATCGCTGTTAAGGATGGTGAAACGCTCGCCTTAGGCGGCTTAATCCAATCGACTAATCAAAATAACAAAAGCGGCATCCCATTTTTGCATGAGTTACCTTACATTGGCCCTTTGTTTGGTTCTACTGATAAAAAAGATGATAGGCAAGAGTTAGTCGTTTTACTTACGCCCCGTGTTGTTAAAACAAAACAGGATGCCCGCGTCGTAACCGATGAGTTCAAAAGGAAACTGTCAAATATCTACTACGACCCAACTAAACCAAGAAAGAAGGGCAATTGGTGGAGAGCAAGGGACTGGTAACACGCGGGACGGAGTTTCAAACCTCCGAAGCCGGACGGGGCATGTTGCCCCGTCCGTAAGGTTTATGCTTGGTTAATCGGGTACGGAAACAGCAAAACATTAATGACGGGGTTTCAAACCCCGTCCTGCACTGGCGGGTTGTTGGGTTTTTTATATTGCCTTAAAACGTCACAATCTCTTCACCTCTACTCACCAACACCACATCCGCAGCCCGCATGGCAAAGAGCCCGACTGCAACCACACCTGTAATGTTATTAATGGCTTGTTCCATTTTGATGGGATCCAGAATGTCCAGATTATGGACATCGATAATCTGATTGCCATTATCGGTAATACAATTTTCCCGCCATACAGGTTGACCGCCTAATTTGACCATTTCTCTGGCGACATAACTTCTGNNCGCCACACCGGTTGACCGCCTAATTTAACCAATTCCCGTGCAACATAACTTCTGGCCATCGGAATCACTTCAATCGGCAGCGGAAATTTGCCTAAAACATCCACACACTTAGAGCCATCCGCAATACACACAAACTTTTTACTGGCTGCGGCAATGATTTTTTCCCGTGTTAGCGCCGCGCCCCCGCCCTTAATCAACTGCTTATGTGGGGTAATTTCATCGGCACCATCCACATACACTTCAATCGTACCCACCGAATTCAAGTCCAGCACGGGTATCCCCGCCTGTTTCAACAGCACTGTGGTTGCTTCTGAACTGGATACTGTACCTTCAATATCTGCCTTCATATCCGCCAGATAATTGATGAAATACTTCACCGTAGAACCTGTACCCACACCAATAACAGGAACATCCTTGATATATTTCAATGCCG
>PMDM01000456.1 GCA_003155565.1 Methylococcaceae bacterium
TCTATCCATTCCAATCAGGCGATTGCATCGTGTATTTCTAAGGGTTTAAGCGAAGCCGGATTACCTGTAGAAGCCGTGCAGATTGTCGCCACAGCAGATCGTCAAGCGGTTGGCGAACTCATCACCATGAGCCAATATGTCGATGTGATTGTGCCACGGGGCGGTAAGGGCTTGATCGAACGGATTTCCAAGGATGCGACGATTCCTGTCATTAAACATCTGGATGGGATTTGCCATGTTTATATTGATGATANNCCCATCGTTATGGCGTTTGTAATGCGATGGAGACTTTACTCGTTGCAGAAAGTATTGCTGTAAAAGTGTTGCCGTTGCTGGCAGAACAGTATCTTGAGAAAGGCGTGGAACTGCGCGGTTGCCCCAAGACCTGTTCGTTAATTCCAGCCTGTGTCAGGGCGACGGAAGAGGATTGGCACACCGAATATTTAGCGCCCATTCTATCTATAAAAATAGTCAACGGCTTGAATGAGGCCATCGAACATATCAACTATTATGGCTCGCTCCATACCGATGCGATTGTGACCGAGGATTACAGCAAGGCACGGCGGTTTTTACGGGAAGTCGNNGAAATCGGCATCAGCACCGATAAGCTCCATGCCCGTGGCCCGGTCGGATTAAAAGGCTTGACCTCGCTTAAGTATATCGTCCTGGGTGACGGCCATATCAGGCAATAGATGATCGGCATTTTCGGCGGCACATTTGATCCGGTACATTATGGTCATCTTAGGTCAGCGCTTGAAGTCAAAGAAATCTTCGGGTTAGATGAAGTCAGGTTGATCCTCAGCGCACAACCGCCGCATAGAAACTCACCTCATGCATCTATTGGTATGCGATTGGAAATGCTTCAATTGGCGGTAAAAAAAC
The DNA here is from genome assembly GCA_003155565.1 of Methylococcaceae bacterium. GTDB lineage: Bacteria > Pseudomonadota > Gammaproteobacteria > Methylococcales > Methylomonadaceae > Methyloglobulus. Next base: position 883 of record PMDM01000456.1, read on the forward strand.
AGCCAGGTTTTATTGTCGATACCCGAGAAATCGCCAGGGCAGGGGCTTCTTATATGGTGATGACACTGGAATCATTACGGCAGGATTTTCCTGGGCAGCCTTTGATATTGTTCATCGGCAGCGATGCTTTCAATCAGCTAACAGGCTGGTATCAATGGCAACGGCTATTTGATTTTTCCCATATCGTCGTATTGACTCGACCAGGATTTTCGATAAAGCAACTCGATGATTTTTTTGCGGTCAGACAGACTGGCGACAAACAAGAACTGTCACAAAACTTAGCCGGAAAACTGTATTTTCAAGCCATAACACAACTCGACATCTCCGCAACCGCAATCAGAAATTTAATTGCAGATCAACGCAATCCGGCATTTTTATTGCCCGATGCTGTGTTAGCATACATCAACCTACATCAACTTTATCAAACACAAACAACGCATTAAGCGTATTAAAACCGAATTAATAACTGGGATCACGAATGCAATCAGAAAAATTATTGAAAATAGTCCAAGATGAATTGGACGAACGCAAAGGACTACAGATTACGACTTTAGACCTGCGCGACAAGACCAGCTTTACCGATTACATGGTGCTGGTAACAGGCACATCTAACCGGCATTTGATGTCCATGTGTGAGCATGTCGCGGTGAAAGTTGAGGAAAATGGCGTTATACCTCTAGGACTTGAGGGTGGCCCAGGCGATGATTGGGTTTTATTAGATGTGGGCGATGTTATCGTACAAGCTATGACTACCCAAGCTCGCGACTTTTATCAACTGGAAAAATTATGGTCGGTAGATAGGCCCAAGGAAATGGAAAAGCAAGCTGGTTGAGAAAACATTCAGCTTAATTTCGAAAAACAAGTTGCAGAAGTGTCCTGAAGCAAATAGTAATAAAAAATTACCTTCTTTCTTGTCGTACTTTCACCCTTGCTGGAAGTAAGTGAACAAATTATTTTCCGCCCTGAAATCCTTGCTGTCTCCATGCTTCATAGCTGATGATGGCGGCGGCATTTGACAGATTGAGGCTCCTATTGTTCGGCATCATCGGAATACGCAGTCGTCGATCAGGATCTATGCTGTTTAATATTTCAGCGGGGAGGCCCGAAGTTTCAGATCCGAAAAGGAGTACATCTCCAGGCTGGTAAATCATATTATCGTAGGGCTGGTTACCCTTGGTTGTACACGCGAGTATTCTCCTGCCCTTCATAGCCGCAACGAATTCTAGGTAATTAGCATATTTAAAAACCTTGGCGAGATCGTGGTAGTCTAGACCCGCTCGCCGGAGATTTTTTTCTTCCAAATCGAAAGCCATTGGCTCAATCAAATGTAAGCTACAACCATTGTTAGCCACTAATCGAATTATGTTGCCGGTATTAGGGGGTACCTGTGGTTCAAAGAGAGCAATGTGAAACATGTTTATTACCGATAACAATTGGAATTAAATTGGTACGGGTTTAAGAAATCGCTTGCTGGCTCTCAAGTTCATCCCAACGTTGGAAAACTTGTCCCAGTTGGGCATCGGTGGTTTGCAGTTCCGTCAAAGTGTTAGAAATAACGGTTTGGTCATTTTTATAAAAATCTGCGTCATTAATCTTCTGGGTTAGTTCGGCTTGTTTGGCTTCAAGCTGGGCGATCAGTTCGGGCAAGTTGCTTAGCTCTTGTTGCTCCTTAAAACTGAGCTTTTTTTTGACCGGATTTTTTGGGATATTTGGGTTTTCGACGCTTAAATCCGGTTTTCTTTTGCTATCTTGGGTTTTCTTGGCTTGTTCGGTTTTGGTAGTGGACTGTTTCTGGCTTTGCCAATCACTATAGCCACCGACAAATTCCTCCACCTTGCCAGAACCATCCAGCACAAAGACGCTGGTGACAACGTTGTCGAGGAAAGCGCGGTCATGGCTGACTAACAATAGAGTTCCGCTGTAATTAACGAGCTTTTCTTCCAATAATTCCAGGGTTTCCAGGTCGAGATCATTGGTCGGCTCATCCATCACCAGAAAGTTGGCGGGTTTGGTAAACAAACGCGCCAGCAGCAAGCGGNNCGCGCAGTTGATCGAAATAGGCAATTTCTAAACGTGTACCATGCTCGACCACGCCGCTGCTTGGCTCTAGCTGTTTGAGCAATAGCCTAAGCAAGGTTGTTTTACCCACGCCATTTGCGCCAATAAGGCCGATTTTGTCGCCACGCTGTATCAGCGTAGAGAAATGTTTGATGATTTGCCGTTCAGGATAACTAAAACAAATATCCTTGACTTCAATAACTTTTTTGCCTGATGCGTCGCCGCTAGCCAAGCCCAGTTTACTCGTACCCTGCTGAATACG
>PMDM01000206.1 GCA_003155565.1 Methylococcaceae bacterium
CGTAGGCAAGGTACTCAATATCCGGTTTGATCCTGAAAATGCGGGCATTATTCTGGTCGGTATTGAAGTCGATAAAAATATCGTTCTCACTAAAGGCGTTTATGCCACCCTGCATCTAAAAGGTGTGACCGGACTAACCCAACTGGAATTGGAAGATGCCGGAAAAATAACCGAAAAACTTCCACCGGGGGACAACATTGCCAATCGCATCCCGTTAATGCAATCCGTTACCGATAGACTGCTTAACTCCGGTGATGAGTTGTTAAAAAAAGCCGATCACCTCATGATCCGGTTAAGCAGTTTATTGAATGAAGAAAATGAAAAGAATATCGTCGGCATACTCGCCAACCTGAAAACATTGAGCGGCAAATTGGCTGACCTGCAATCTAGCGTTGATAAAGCATTGGTGGGTATTCCCGCATTAACCACTGACACACGAAAAACCCTTAAAAATATTGATGCGTTGGCTGGAGATTTGCAGACCTTGAGCAAAGAGGCAAGAAATCTCAGCAAAAAAGTCGGCGCAGCAGCCGATACAGGCAACGTTGCTGGCAACCAGTTTGTACAAACTACCTTGCCTAAAGTTAACCAATTGCTGGCTGAACTGCAAGCGGCGACAGAACAAGTAAAACGCATAGCCACAACCTTAGAAAACAACCCGCAATCGGTATTGCTAGGGCCGGAACAGCAAGAACCCGGGCCCGGTGAACCGGGCTTTGAGGAGCCAAAATGAAAACATTAATGACTGTCATGTTAATTCTGATTGCAACCGGTTGTAGTATCTTGCCTCAAACTCAACCATCGGCAGTGCATGATTTTGGTTACCTTAGTTCGAATGCAGCGTCCGAAATCAGCATACCTACCCAACAACCGCCAATTACCGTGGAAGCACCCAAATGGCTTTCCGATAACCGCATCCGCTATCGGCTGCTTTATGCGATACCCACCCAGGTGCGGTTTTATTCACTGGATCGCTGGATCGCTCCGCCACCTGAACTGTTTGAGCAATTGCTCAATGCAAGCAGTAAGCAGTGGCTCCATCCCGTAACCATTCAGCTAAACGTTTTTGAACAGCAATTTGATACCCCAGGCCAGGCAAAAGTCATTATGCACTTCACCGCCACTACGGCTTCTGCTGATAATAAGGTTAAGGCAACCAGACGGGATTTCCATCTACAAATGCCCTGCCCCACGCCTGATGCCAAAGGCGCTGTTAACGGCTTTACCTCCTTAACGAAACAGGCGGTTGATAAGATTCAGGCTTGGATGATGGAAGCCAAATAATCCCGTGTTATACACTGTACAGTCTTTTGCGGAATTTCTTACCACGAAGGCCACGAAGTTTTATATACTTGCTTCGTGTTCTTCGTGGTGGAAATCAGTATATTCCGAAGTAGACAGCCATTTTTCAGATAGTATTTATCAATCAGAATCAGTAGAATACGCCACCCATGATTTTATTGGTGGTTAGTAGGAATAAATGAAAATACTCATTCTTGGCGCCGGAGTTACCGGTTCCGCAGTGGCTGCTGCCTTAGCCAGCGAAGAAAACGACATTATGGTTGTGGACTTTAAGCCGCTACTCCTGGATGCGTTGAAAGAGCGTTTTGATATCGCTACCGTGGCGGGTAACGCCGCCCACCCTACCGTGCTGGAACAGGCGGGGATTCATGATACGGATATTGTGATAGCGGTTACGGACAGCGATGAGACTAATATGTTAGCCTGTCTCGTCATCAATGCCTTGTACAGCCGCCCCAAAACCATTGCCCGGGTACGGGCGATCGAATACCTAAAGCACCCGCAATTATTCGGCTCCAAGGGGATTCCTATCGATCATGTGATTAGCCCTGAGCAGATCGTGATGGAAGCAATCCGCAATTTGATCGACTTTCCTGGCGTCTTACATATTTCCGATTTTGCGGGTGGATTGGTGCGGCTATTTTCCGTAAAAGTTACAGAAATTGGGTTTTTAACCGGAAAAAAAATCAAAGACCTTAGCGACCGTTTAGCTAATAACAAGATTCGCGTGGCGGCCATATTCCGGCAAGGCAAACCTCTGTTGGTCAATGGTCAAGCAGTTATAGAAGCGGGGGATGAGGTCTTTATCGTAGCACCTCGCGATGAGGTGCGTCGAGTCCTGAAAGAACTCAACAAACTGGAAGCTCCGCTTAAACGCATCATTATTGCCGGTGGTGGACATATCGGTAAGCGGTTGGGCTTGGCACTTGAAAACGACCATCAAGTCAAGATCATTGAGAAAGACCCAAGACGGGCAAAGAAAATATCCAACGAGCTGCTTAAATGTGTCATCTTAAAGGGCGACTGCGCTGATGAAACCCTACTGCTGGACGAATCCATCGATAGCACCGACCTATTCTGCGCAATAACCGATAACGACGGAGCCAACATTATCTCTGCTTCACTGGCAAAAAGTCTGGGCGCGCGTAAAACCATTTGCCTGCTCAACCATATTTCCTACACTAAATTGCTGCCTAGAACCGGGATTGATGTTGCCGTACTGCCCAATCAGGAAACACTGGGCAGTATATTGAAACATGTGCGCAGAGGTGATGTCGCGCAGGTCAGCTCCCTGTGTGGTGGTACTGCCGAAGCAATCGAAGCAATCGCTCACGCAACTAATGACACCCACTCGGTAGTTGGAAAACGTGTAGACACTATACAATTCCCACCAGGCATCGTACTAGGTGCGTTGATACGTAACCAGCACGTTATCGAAATCCATCATGATACGGTATTTGAAGAAAATGACCATGTGGTCATGTTTGCAATGGAGAAAAAATTGGTTATCAACATTGAGAAAAATTTTCAACCTCTTAAATAAATACAGCAAAAGCGCAAGGCAAAAAACTCAAGGGGGACAGGCACAACACTTGTGCCTTATTTTTGTCCTTTCGCCTTTTTGTTAGTGCATAAACTTTACACAGTTCAATGAATTCCATTCTTACGATCATACACATCTTCGGCGTAGTTATTATGGTCTTCAGTGGCTTAATGTCCACTTGTTTGCTGACTTCAAAAATTTTCGAAGATAGCGCCACTAACGCTTTTTTCGAAGCGACTTTAATTACTTTATTGACTGGCTTTTTAATGTTTTGGTTAACGAGACGGTCATCTAAAAAGGTATCAAAGCGGGCGGGTTTTTTGTTAGTGACACTGTGCTGGTCACTGGCATCAGTGTTTTGTACGCTCCCTCTGCTACTTTATTTACCCGAATTGAGTTTTGTTGATGCTTATTTCGAGGTTATTTCCGGCCTCACCACAACCGGGGCGACGGTACTTAGTGGCCTAGACCGTTTGCCGATGTCAATTAACCTGTGGCGGCATGAATTGACCTGGTTTGGTGGCATAGGAATCATTGTTTTTGCTGTAGCTATTTTGCCTATTTTAGGCATTGGCGGCATGCAATTGCTTAAGTCGGAATCGCCCGGTTCTATCAAGGAATCCGATTTACCGCCCCGCATAGCACAAACTGCGAAAGCCTTATGGTTAGCTTATGTCGCCATTACTTTTGTTTGCGTCATCTCTTTACGTTTGGCAGGAATGAACTGGTTTGATGCAGTTTGTCATGCGTTTTCAGCGATGAGTCTGGGCGGATTTTCCACGCACGACAGCAGCGTGAGTTTTTTCAATTCCTTGTCCATAGAAATCGTATTAACGATTTTTCAGCTACTGGCAGCGATGAATTTTGCCACTCATTTCCTGGCTCTCAGAAAACGTTCATTTAAGCCTTACATTAAAGACATAGAAGTGCGTGGTATGCTTTATGTGGTACTCGGAAGCTGTGTGATGTCGGCATTTGTGTTGTGGCATTACGGCACTTATCCAGATTTTTTGACTGCTTTGCGCCATGCCACGTTTAATTTGGTCACTGTTGCAACTACCTCTGGCTATATGACTCAGGATTTTAATCAGTGGCCTATTTTCGTATCGATGTGGATGCTGTTCCTGAGTTGTATTTCTGTTTCCTCCGGCTCTACGGGCGGCGGTATTCGGATGATACGAACGATTATTCTAATGAAACAAACACGGCTTGAGATGTTCAAGTTTATTCATCCTTATGCCGTTAAATCGCTTAAAGTGGGCGATAATGTAATTAGCAACGACATTATTACTTCGGTAACAGGTTACATTTTTCTCTATTTTATGTGCGTAGTTGTTCTGGTATTTACACTGCTGTTGAGTGGCCTGGATTTTATTACAGCCTTTTCTGCTATCATCGCCTGTTTTAATAATGCCGGCCCCGGCCTTAATCTTGTCGGCCCTGCAAGTAATTACGCCGTTTTAAGCGATTTTCAAACTAATATTTGCACCTTTGCGATGCTTTTAGGGCGTGTACAAATTTTCTCCATCATCATCTTATTCGTACCGGAGTTTTGGCGGAAATAAGCCCTTAGCAAGTGCGGATACTCCCACGCAATCAGGCCGCATGACCCTCGATCTGCGGCCAAGCTGTTAACACTGCTTTGACAACAGTGGCAAGGGGAATAGCCAAAAAGACGCCCCAAAAACCCCACAGCCCGCCAAAAAACAAGATAGCAATAATAATGGCGATAGCATGTAAATTGACGGCTTCAGAAAACAACACCGGCACCAGAACAACGCCATCCAAGGCTTGGATTATCGAATAGGCGATAACCACATACATAAAATGATCGTCACTCAAACCCCATTGAAAATAGGCGACCAGTAGCACCGGAAAAGTCACCAAAGTCGCGCCAACATAAGGAATAATCACAGATAAGCCCATCAATACCGACAACAACATGGCGTAATTCAGCCCCATCGTTTGGTAAGTCACATAACTGACCACCCACAGAATGAAAACTTCGCCAAATTTACCGCGCACATAATTGCCGATTTGCATTTCAATCTCTTCCCAAACCCGTACACTTAAATGCCTGTCCCGTGGCAAATACTGTAAAACCCAGCCAACCAAAACGTTTTTATCTTTTAGAAAGAAAAATACCATCATGGGCACCAAAAACAGATACACCAAGGCGCTGGCCAAGCCGACTACCGATGCCGCCGATACTGACAGCACGTTTTGGCCATAAACCAGCAATTCCTTCTGAATGGTGAACATAATTTCCTGGATTTTATTTTCGGTAATAAACTGTGGATACCTTTCTGGCAAACGCATGATCTGGGTTTGCATTCTGCTGATGAACGCAGGAATATGTTGAACTAATTCGACAGCCTGCTGCGTAATGATGGGCATTAAATAAAATAAAAGGAAAACCAAGCCCGCCATAAAACCCGAAAACACAAGGCCAACCGCAACTAATCGTGGTAAACCCATGCTTTCAATCCTGTCAACCAATCCTTCCAAAAAATAAGCCAAGACAACTGACACATACACGGGCTTCAACAAATCGGACAGGTAATAAATCAAGACAAAGCTGACCAGCAAGATAATAGCTAGCGAAAAAGCCTGCGAATTCGGCAAAAAACGGTTAAACCGCTCTTTTAAAAACCGCTTATTGACAAAGTAAGGGTTGGTATCCATTGATGACAAGTTGATGATGCGTTTACTGGCTTACATTCTACCTCCAATAAATGGCTTACACCTATGAAAACTGCTACTTAGGTTCGGGTCTTGATATTTAATTCGATGTAAGGGCAACACTGGTATTTTTGATCGTAAGACATTAGCAAGAACGCCCGGCTGATGAGGGAGTAAAACTTGAATGGGTATTCAGACAATATGGGATGCGTGTAATCAAAGTTCAGTATAGGTTCATCCGTATGAATGACGAGCATATAGACATCATAAGGGCCGCCTTTGAGATTTGTTGAGACATCCTTCGCCTTAAGCCGGTGAGCAATTGATTTAATTAGCTTATCTTCGCTCCATTCAGCTTGTTGACTGGTATCACCGTTCTTATAAGCCATAATAGCCACAGGATCGACCAGCTCAGTCACTTCTATACCCAGCTTGCCACCCTCATACAAAATAGCTTCGCAATCTGGCGGATCATTACCTCGGCCTCGTGCACGCAAGGAGTTGAAAAAACCGGCATTGGCTTTCTCCAGCGATTCTTTTAAAGAATCCACAATCGCCCATTCTTCAAGTTGCCGGTCTACCGGCCAAGCGAAAAAATCACTGTAGCCGCGTTTTTTCTGCTTGACTTGGTCTAAGGCTTGGGCTGTGTTATTTTCATCAGATTTATCATGATCCATTTGTAAGCCTATTTGGAATATCGATTCTCTCCTATTGGGAGTTTTATTAAGCACCAACATAATGAAAAATAAAACACCTAAGCTGAAGACAAATAATAATTAAATCAATCTGTTAAATACTTTAGTATGCAATGCTAACGCATATCATAAAACAACATTCTTAAAATCCTTAGTATCCTAATGCTTTTTTGGGCAAATATCTCTGGTGGATGTAGTCGTTCTAAACCCACAGAGCATCTCAGAAAAGTTTACTTTTAATATTAACAGTGTTAATTTAACAACGTTAACCATTACTTTACCTGTTATGCCTCCAAAATCTAAATCGCCAGAAGACCGTGAAAAATTACGCACCAGCATCCTGGATGCGGCAAGATCACTGTTTGTAGAGCGCGGCATCGAAGCGGTTTCCATGCGCGAAATAGCCAAAAAAATCAATTACTCAGCCACCACTTTATACCATCACTTCGCTGATAAAGAAGCATTGTTACAAGCAGTATGTGATGAAGACTTTTTAGCGCTCGCCTGTGGCATGCGCGAGATTATGCAAATACCCGATTTAATTACGCGTATTCAAGCGCTATGTAAAGGCTATGCCCTGTTTGCGCTGCAACACCCCAACCACTATCGTCTGATGTTCATGACTCCCCGTGCGCCATGTAATTTGGAGATCACTCAAATTCAACAAGGTGACACGGAACAAGATGCCTACGCGCAGTTAAAGTTAGTGGTGCAAGAAGCATTCGATGCAGGTTTGTTCAAGTTCGAACTGACAGATTTTGAACTGATCGCCCAAACCTTATGGGCAGGTACGCATGGCGTGTGTTCCCTTGAAATTGCACTGGGGCATGAGACCTGGATTCACTGGACTAACGTAGAGGCACGGTTAAGTTTAATGCAAAGCGCGATTTTATGGGGGCTGTTACGTCAACCTGAAAGCCTTGGTTTTGAAACTGCAACAAACTGAACATTTTGACCCGGCAATTACATCGTTCCCCTGCTCTAGCGTGGAAACTATAGATGAATAGTTGGATTGGCAATGGTGAGTTACATCGCGCCTTAAAGCTCAGTAACATATTAAAAACAGCGTGTTATGCAGACTAACCCATCCTGCACAACTACACATACTCGCACAGTCAAGCATTCTACATTATGAAAATCAAGCATCTTGGATTCGTGTTGTTAACGCTACTAACAGCCTGCGATAAATCGGTAGAGCCACCGCCACCTCCGCGCCCGGCTTTAGTAATGTTAGTAGGAGCAAAAGCTGCGGCCGATGCAATGTCGTTGGTGGGTGAAATACGCCCTCGATATGAATCCAGCCAAGGCTTTAGGATCGATGGCAAAATTATTGAACGCAAAGTGGATGTGGGTGCGACTGTCAAGAAAGGTCAAGTGATCGCCAGGCTTGATCCGGCAGACACCGATTTGGGCGCAGCGGCAGCGCAGGCCGATGTCCGTGCAGCAGAAGCCAACCGTAGCTTGGCGGCGGCAGAATTAGCACGTTACCGTCAATTGTTCACCAAAAGATTCGTTTCCGCTTCGGCATTAGATATTAAAGGGGCTGAACTCAAAACAGCCACAGCACATCTGGCGCAAGTAAAGGCACAAGCCAACGTATCGGGCAACCAAACGAAATACACAAACTTAACCGCAGATCGTGATGGCATCATCACTATGATCCATGCTGAGCCAGGACAGGTTGTCGAATCTGGAGACTTGGTCGTGCAAATTGCAGACACCCAGGCCATTGAAGTGCTAGTTGCCGCGCCGGAATCGCGTATGGCCGAGGTGCAATTAAAGGCGGGAGTTACGGTAAAACTGTGGGCAGATCGGCAAAAAATTTATTCAGGAATTGTCCGCGAGATTTCCCCGTCGGCTGATTCTGCCACCCGTGCATTTAATGTCCGCGTGGCTATTCAAGATCCTGATGCAGCGTTAAAACTAGGCATGACGGCTAGAGTTAAATTCAATCCGCAGAATGCGCAAGGAGACTCTGGCTTTCTAATCCCAAGCGCTGCGCTGACTGAAAGTGATGGCAAAAAAATTGTTTGGGTGATTGATGCCAATAACAAGGCGCAACCACGTGCAGTGGAAGCAGGTCAATTTGGCGAAGATGGCATATTGATTATCAGCGGCCTGCAAGCGGATGAAAAAATCGCCGTTGCAGGAGTACATACCTTGATTAAAGATCAACAAGTAAAGCCTGTAGTTGAGGCTGAGCCATGAGCGAAACGCACGAAGAGCATAACGAAAATACGCCCGACCATAACGCAGTATCGAACGAACGATTTAACTTGTCCGATTGGGCATTAAAGCACCAAACCCTAGTCCTATATTTAATGTTGGTACTCACCATCTCCGGATTCTTTGCCTATACCCAATTAGGTCAATCCGAAGACCCGCCTTTTACCTTTAAAGTGATGCTGGTACACACTACTTGGCCGGGTGCGAGTGCACAAGAAGTCGAGCAACAGGTGACCGACAAGCTGGAAAAGAAAATCCAGGAAGTCCCCCATCTTGACTATTCCAAGAGCTTTTCACGGCCAGGCGAGTCAATGATTTTTGTTGTAATCAACGACGATACCTTTTCAGGGGACATCCCAAACCTATGGTATCAAGTACGCAAAAAAATCGGTGACATCCGCCACACCTTGCCGCAAAGTATCGAAAGTCTGACGTTCAACGATGAATTTAGCGATGTGTACGGCAGTATGTATGCGTTGACAGGCGATGGCTTTGACTACGCCGCACTCAAAAAGCAGGCTGAATTGATCCGGTCTGAGCTGCTCAAGATAAAAGATGTCGCCAAAGTCGATTTTTTCGGCGAACAACAACAGCGACTTTTTATCGAGATTTCCAACACCAAGCTCGTGACGACAGGCATCAACACCAACGAGCTAATTGCTATTTTACAGGCGCAAAATGCCGTGGTGCGCGGGGGTACGTTCGATTCGGCAAATGAACGCATACGCATTGCCGTATCGGGCCGCTACAGCAAGCTGGAAGATTTGCGTGAGCTGCGCTTACGCGCCAATAATCAGGATTTTCGTTTGGGCGATGTCGCACGTATTTATCGCGGCTATGAAGACCCACCGCACGACCGTGTACGCTTTCAAGGTAAAGATACCTTGTTGTTGGGCGTGAGCATGAAAGACGGTGGCGATGTGATCGCGTTAGGTCATGATCTCGATAATAGCATCGCCCGTATTCAACAGCAATTAATGGTCGGTTTGGATCTCAATCCTGTCACCTTACAGCCGAAAATTGTGGCGGATTCCGTTAATGACTTTGTGAAGTCATTGATAGAGGCGTTAATCATTGTGCTCAGCGTCAGTCTGCTTTCATTGGGTTGGCGCAGTGGTATCATCGTCGCTATTACCATTCCCGTCGTATTAGCCAGCACCTTTTTAGTCATGTATCTCAACGATATTGGGTTGCATAAAATTTCGCTGGGTGCGCTGATATTAGCCCTAGGCTTATTGGTAGACGATGCGATTATTGCCGTGGAAATGATGTCGTCGAAAATGGAGCAAGGCTGGGACAGAGTCAAAGCCGCGTCGTTTGCTTATACGTCAACCGCCATGCCGATGCTCACGGGTACATTAGTCACCGTGGTCGGCTTCTTGCCGATTGCCACCGCTGCATCGTCTACGGGTGAATATACGCGGTCGATTTTTCAGGTATCCGCGATTGCCTTGGTGATTTCCTGGTTTGCGGCTGTCATTTTTGTGCCTTACTTAGGCTACCATCTATTGCCTGATTATGCCCACGCACCGCAGCCATCAAAATTCATGCTATGGCTGAAAAACAGGCTTGGCTTAAATGCAGATAAAACCGACTCTAATCACCATCACAATATTTATAACACCCAGTTTTATCAAGTTTTTCGTGCAGTCGTCACCGCTTGCGTCCGTTACCGAAAAACGGTTATTGCCATTACCTTAGTGTTGTTTGCGTTGGCTATTATTGGCTTTGGTAAGGTGCAACAACAATTTTTTCCCGATTCTACCCGACTTGAGTTGGTCGTCGATTTACGCATGACCGAAGGCGCTTCATACTCGGCGACCGATGCACAGGCTAAAAACCTCGAACATTGGCTGCATGACTGGAACGACAAGCATCAAGGCATCGAAAACTTTGTCGCCTATATCGGCACTGGCGCACCTCGGTTTTATTTGCCGCTGGATATTCAATTGGCGCATCGCGGATTTGGGCAATTTGTGATTTTGAGCAAAACCTTAGCAGCGCGTGAAGCCTTACGGAAAGATTTGCTCACCTTATTCGAAACCGATTTTCCGGCGTTACGCGCTTCCGTGTTGCGCTTAGAGAACGGCCCGCCCGTAGGCTTTCCGGTGCAATTTAGGGTGTCAGGGACGGATATTAAGCAAATACGTGACATTGCCCAGCAAATCGCCCACATAATGCACGCCAACAACAATCTGATGAATGTGCAATTCGATTGGGAAGAACCCAGCAAAGTCGTCAAAGTAGAGATAGACCAAGCCAAGGCTCGCCTATTAGGAATCAGCTCAGTTGATATCGCCAACGTCCTCAATGGCGCAATGCAAGAGCTAAATATCACTGAATTTAGGGAAGGCATTGAGCGGATTGCCTTAGTCGCACGTGCCCCGGAATTGGAGCGTACTCGCCTATCGCATTTACCGGACTTAATGATACAAACACAAACGGGAACGGGTGTACCTTTAGCACAAATCGCCACGATTACTTTAGAATTTGAAGAAGGCGTTATTTGGCGGCGTAATCGAGTGCCCTCGATTATCGTACGCGCTCATTTACAAGGGGATTTGCAAGCCCCCGTGGTGTCGCAGCAAATAGAAGACAAACTGTCTGCGATTAAAGCGGGTCTACCACTAGGTGTAAGCGTTGAAACAGGCGGTGCCGTTGAAGAATCTGCTAAAGGTGGCGCATCGGTGGCGGCAGGATTTCCCCTGTTTTTAATTGCAGTTCTGACCCTACTAATGCTGCAACTACAAAGTTTTTCACGCGTATTTTTAGTCTTGTTAACAGCACCTTTGGGTTTAATTGGTGTCACTATTGCGCTGTTATTATTTGATAAGCCATTTGGCTTTGTCGCCATGTTAGGCACGATTGCATTATCCGGCATGATTATGCGTAATTCTGTAATCTTGGTCGATCAAATCGACCAAGACCGAGCTTCCGGCCTGGAACCTTGGCAAGCGGTCGTCGAATCAACCATACGTCGATTCAGGCCCATCGTGCTAACCGCTGCAGCCGCTATTTTAGCCATGGTACCACTGACGCGTAGTGTATTTTTTGGCCCGATGGCGGTGGCGATTATGGGTGGTTTGGCGGTTGCCACGTTGTTGACCGTGCTGTTTTTACCCGCGTTGTATACGGCTTGGTTTAGGGTGGAAATGCCAAAGGCTGAGGTATAAGCGAATATATAGCCCCCACGCCGGAGCGCGGGAACTATAAAAAATGCAGTGCATAGGTACGAAGAAATGCTTAGTAATTTTTATCATAAGGGGAAAATAATGGAAAGCAATTCACATAAAAACATTTGGGAAACCTACACAAAATCATGGTCAGAAATAGACACGTCAAAACGCTTAGCCTTATTTGAGCAATGTTTAAGCCCCGATTGCATCTACACCGACCCACTTATGCAAGCAACAGGCTACGAGCAATTGTCTGGTTACATGACAGCACTGCAAAACAATGTACCCAGCGTGAGCTTTGTGACCACCGATTTCAAAAGCCACCATGATCGCAGCCTTACGCATTGGAATATGCTCGATGGTGAAGGCAATTGCCTTTCCCAAGGTGCCAGTTATGGTTTGTACGGGGCTGATGGGCGGTTAACGCAGATGTCTGGATTCTTTGACCCGCCTACGGATTAAAAGGCAATGACTACTCCTAGCGCTGAATATAAGGAATATGTTTTAGAGTTTCTGGAGCCCTTATTCCCGGTACAAATAAGCAGATTCTTTGGTGGAGTCGGGATTTCCTATGACTCAGTACAGTTTGCCATGATTATGGGCAACAGCCTGTATTTTGCCGTCGATGAGGGCACTCGAAAGAAATATGAGCAAGCGGGAATGCAACCGTTTTCGTATATGACCAAAAAAGGACGAATTCAAGTACGCAAGTATTTTGAACTCCCAGAGGACGTTCTGACTGATCCCGAACAACTACGGCTATGGGCAAACGAAGCCATACAGGTAGCCAACAAAACTAAAAAAACCAATAAAGTGTTTAAGCGGTCTAGCTAAATACAGACCACGGGTTAGTCTTGAAAACTATTGTGACGATGCCACGAACACGCCCCGATAGCTTTTTTTGCAACTACTTAGCACCAAATGGCTAATAAGCAAGCAATATAGTAAACTGTAACCGTTAATAAATAATCTGATTCAAGCCCATGACATCCACCGATAACGTACACTCAGAAGAAATCCACAAATTCGGTTCAATGGCAGAACGCTGGTGGGATGAGCAGGGTGAATTTAAAACCTTGCACGATATTAACCCCCTGCGTTTGGAATTTATCCAACGCTATACCTATCTCGATAAGCAACGAATTGTTGATGTCGGCTGCGGCGGGGGGATATTGACCGAAGCACTGGCAAGGCACGGCGCTGATGCCACAGGCATAGATCTCAGCGAAGACCTTATTGATGTGGCCGATCTGCACGGCCTTGAATCAGGGATCACTGTACATTATCAAAAAATTAGCGCAGAAGATTTGGCAAATCAACAACCGGAAAGTTTCGATCATGTCACTTGTATGGAAATGCTGGAACATGTACCCAATCCAGGCTCCATTATTAACGCTTGTGCTACTTTGGTTAAGCCGGATGGGATGGTGTTTTTCTCTACGCTTAACCGCAAGCCAAAAGCCTATATACTGGCTATTGTTGCTGCCGAGCATGTTCTCAACATGCTGCCAAAAGGCACGCACAATTATAAGACGTTTATCAAGCCGTCGGAATTATGCCAATCGGCGCGTACCTGTGGCCTCACTTTACAAGGCATGGTGGGCATTGAGTACAACCCGTTCACCAAACGTTTCAGTCTTAGCAAAGACATTGATGTCAATTACATCGCCGCTTTTAAACGTGAAGGCTAATAAAATTCCACAGCTTTCAATAGGCTACACCTTATCCCGTCTCTTGTTTGATAATGACAGCACACTGCCATGCCTTTAACGAATCACGTCATTTTGATTACTGGCGCTGGCGGTGGACTGGGCAGTACCGCAGCCCTAGCCTTAGCCAAGCAAGGCGCACAGATCATTTTGCTGGATAAAAGCATCCCTAAGCTCGAAGCGGTTTACGATCAGATCAAAGCAGCAAATGCGCCTGAACCTATCCTATATCCCTTTGATTTGGCTGGTGCAAATGAAGATCAATATTATGAATTAGCCAATAAAATCGAGGAAAAATACGGCTCCCTGCAGGGTTTGTTGCATTCTGCTGTGGAGTTCAACAGCTACACGCCACTAGCCTCGCAGGAGACTAAAGACTGGGGGCATATCTTGAACGTCAACCTGAATGCGCCTTTTTTGCTATGCCGAGTGTTATTGCCGCTGTTGCAAAAAAGTCAGGCTGCATCCATCGTATTCACCTCAGATTCTTCTGCGCGGACTGCACCTGCTTATTCAGGCGCTTACGGGGTATCTAAAATTGCGCTTGAGGGTTTGGCCAAGATTCTTGCCGAAGAACTTGAATCATCTAACAAAATTCGGGTCAATATTCTTATTCCAGGGCCTGTTGATTCGCCATTAAGAAAACGGGCTTATCCAGCAGAAGATAAAACTAAATTGCCTACGATGGAATCCTTAGCCGCTGCCTATTTGTACTTGTTTGGCCCGCAAAGCATAGGCGTAAGCGGTCAGACTATTGATGCCAGAACCTTTCATTTATAACCCATTATTATGTCCGAAAGAGAAGATGTTGTTTTAATCCGAGATGTCAATGTAATCACGGTACCTGACGGTAACACCAGCACCCTTATCAAGGGTGAAATTGTGACCATTCATCAGGCTCTAGGTAATAGCTATACCGTTGTTACTGAACATGGCAGCATGGTTCGCATTGCCAATACCGATGCAGATGCCTTAGGCAAAGAGCATCACCAACTTCATACCTTGGTCACTGACACCAATGCCGAAGCGGTGGAGAACAACTGCTGGGAAGTGATGAAAACCGTGTATGACCCTGAAATTCCAGTCAATATTGTCGATCTTGGTCTGGTGTATTACTGCAATGTACGACCATCAGCAACTACTACAAACTTAAACGATGTCCACGTTATCATGACTTTGACCGCTCCCGGTTGCGGCATGGGGCCTGTTATTCAAGGTGATGTTGAAAAATGTATCCGCGCTTTGCCCGGTGTAGGCGACGTTAATATTGAAGTGGTACTGGATCCACCTTGGTCACGCGAGATGATGTCTGAAGTTGCTCAGTTGCAGCTTGGGCTTTATTAAATCCTGGGAAATTCCAGCCCTTAATTACGTTGGCTTAAAAGGGCTGGATGTTAGTGAAATGCTGTAAGTGTTTAGATTAGAGTCTTTATGTGTTCTAGCTGCTGAATAGCCTTATCCAAGTGCTCATCAATCCCTTTCATTTCGTTTTGCTTAGCCATAGCCCTTGCTTTTTTAATTATTTCGTTAGTGCGTGAGCGTTCTCTGTCAACAACATCATTCGCATTAACATCTTTGCCGTAATCCATGCATTGTTTGATCAATTTGTAGACTTCATCACCTGGTTTGCCTTCAGCGGCTGCAACTTTAGCTTTCTTGAGCTCGCCAATCATCATATCAATAGCATCGGCTGGTGAATACGAAACTCTGCCCTCACCAGCTTCTGCCAGAGCGACTGATGAAAATGCACCCATAGCCAGAGCAATCAGGGAAGAAAGTGCGATTGTTTTTAATGTTTTCATAATGGACTCATCCTCTTTGTGTGTTGTATAGCGTTGTTTTGGTCAATTACAGTAAATTACCGGGCGCGATTTTATCATGTTTTAACAAACTTTAACCACTAGCAAATAAATTTCAAGCAGTCATTCCACTCAATTGAAGCTGAGACCTTCGACGCTACCCCCTCCCAGGCTGGAAAAATGCTATCAGACCGCTATTCACCGCTTGCCATAATCTAAAATAGTTGTCCTCCAAAAAAATTGGATATGATACTGGCCAGCAGCGATACCGCTACTATCATGACGATTTAATCCACTTAGTTATTGAGGAATCCCATGCAAAACAAAAATAATAATTCAGTTCTTTTCAGGTTTAATTCGCAAAACCTCCTACTCCCTTTAATCCACAGCACCATTTGAATCTTTCCTCAGCAGACTAATTTACTTGAGCCTGAGCCTGAGCCTGAGCCTGAGCCTGAGCCTGAGCCTGAGCCTGAGCCTGAAATATTTTGCTTTAGCCACCATCAACAGTAAACTATCTCATACCCAACATACATTTGTTCAGAGATACAACCATGCCACGCAGAATCCTTATTATTTGTCATTTCATTTTGTTATGCGCTGTTGCGTTACCAAGCCACGCCGAGCAAGGCACATTAAAACCTTTTATCCCCGGAAGTTATAAGCAACTGGAGGACAGCAATGCCAATAAACCCTTTATGCTGGTGATCTGGTCGATCACCTGTTCTTCATGCTTGAAGGATATGGCCTTATTGAACAAGATGCACAAAGCCAATCCGAACATCAATATGGTGATGCTGGCGACCGATGATTCTTCCGCGACCGAGCAAATCCAGCAAATACTGGCGAAAAATGAACTGAGTGGCATTGAAAACTGGCTTTTTGCCGATGAAAACCCACAAAAGCTGCGCTATGAGATTGATCCCAAATGGTACGGTGAATTGCCACGGACTTATTTCCTAAACAAAAAACATGATCGGGAAGGGATTAGTGGTGTCTTGTCGCAAGAAGACTATGAAGCCTTCTTCAAGAAAATTCTCGATTGATTCGTTATGTTCTCAACAGCTATCAGCTACGTAGATTGGGTTAGCGGTAGCTTAACCCAACATTGCCAAAAAGTTGTCGGGTTACGTTGCACTAACCCGACCTACAACGATTTCTCATGTGTAGGCGTTCAAAGCATAAGAACCTTATCAGCTACTTTGCTGTGTCTAGCGACCCTAACTATCAATGGTTGTTCATCAGGCCCGCTTTTAGGCATTGTCGAACCCACAAAAGAAACAGTCGAATCAACAACGGTTGCGGCCTATGCCAAATCAACTTTTGGGCTATATGACATAACGACCTTTGATGTTTACGTAGACGATGACATTATCCATGTCATTGCAGGTGGCAAAGTTTCCGCTAAAGATAAGCAAGTCAAACTACGTTACACTCGATCTGAGGATGGCGGACGTAATTGGCTAGCTCCAGTAACCCTTGGCGACTTCCCTACAACCATCGCCAGCCGTGGCAATGACATTCAGCTTGCTGCCAAAGGTAATCACTTGCTTGCAGTCTGGCAAACCAAAGGCGAACTGCCCGGCATGGGCCCAATGGTGAGCGCTTATTCCGAGGACTACGGCTTTACCTGGAAGCAAAGCGCTAACCCTGCGGCAAACAATGCCGGTGACCAATCGCATATCGACCTAATTGCCGACCGGCACGGACATTTTCATGCCGTCTGGCTGGAAGATCCGGAAGAAAACGGCTACCAAAGCCTGCGTTATGCCCGCTCCGTTGATTGGGGCAAACATTGGGGGCTAGCGGCAACGCTAGATGATTCAACCTGTTCCTGCTGCTGGAATAGCTTTGCCCTATCGCCCGAAAATGAGCTGAACATACTCTACCGTGACATGAAACCCAGGGATATGTCGCTTTTGCAATCGTCCGATGACGGCAAGACTTGGCGGCACGTCAGTACGGTGGGTGAATTTGGTTGGAAATTTGACGGTTGCCCGCATGTGGGTGGCAGCTTGGCGTATGCGCGACATGATAATCCTGCCCAGTTGCATAGCCTAGTGTGGACAGGTACCGAGGGGAAATCGGGCCTGTATCATCTTTCATCCAAGAATAATGGCGCAAACTGGTCAATCCCGAAAAAGCTCGGTAACACGGCTATTCACGGCGATATTGTCGCGCTTGATAGCGACAATATAGTCGTCTTGTGGGATGAAATGGAACCTGACGGTGCCAGCATTTTTTACGCGAAGTCCAAGGATGGCGGAACAACCTGGCTGACCGCGACACGTTTAACCACAGCGAGCAACGCAGCGACTCATCCTCGCCTAATTGCAACGGGACACGGACTGTTAGCCCTATGGACAGAAAAGCCAAGCAAACAACCTGCACAACTGGCTTGGCAACTACTCGAAAAATAGACAGTTTGAATCGTGTCATTCCTTTCAAACATGATCTTTCACTGAGAAGCCAGCCTACAAATTCACTTTATTTAGTCCCCAAGTTTTACTGACCATCCCCAGCTATCAGTTATATAATGTCGGCTGTTCGATGGCTCAATCACACAATTTTTCAGGCACAGACTAATGATACGACGCGACATTACATTTACGGCCAAACCATTGTTAGGTCTGGCGCTGTTAACAAGCTTGGCTTTGCCATTCCCTGTTTTTGCCCATGCCATCATGGTGAAATCCCAGCCTGTAGTAGAAAGCACGATTGCCGAATCACCCAAGCAGGTGGATGTGTGGTTTAACGATAAGGTGGGCAGCGAATATAAAGCATTGGCAGTCATAGATAGCGCTGGCAAACGCGTTGATAACAAAGACGCTGAACAGGAAACGTTTGATCAATCACATCTGTACGTCACAGTCCCTCAACTCCCACCAGGCACATATAACGTACGCTATCGGGTTGTATCCATGGACACTCATATCGTCACGGGCAAATTCAAATTTACCATAAAAACGCCCTAACCTACTGTCTACAGTAACAGACCGTCTACTAACGAGGCTCACCACGACATGAAATCACTCTATTCAGTATTACGTACTTTATTGCTTATCAGCATGTTGTTATTAACTGCTTGCAACAGTCCTGGCGACAACGACAACCCCTCACAAGTCATGACCAAAGCAACAGTAGGTTGCCTAGTCGCTACCGACTTCTTCGCCGTCTATTTTAGCGCCTATATCAAACCTGAGGGCGACAACATAAAAATGACAGTACAGGATAAAAAAGCACTGTTCAGGTCGTATTGCAAAGACATGCCCACAACAGGGACAGCCTTCTTCACTGCTGATTTAGTCGGTAGCGAACTCCGGGAAACACCCATCAGCATCCGCATTGTTGAGCAAGAACTGACCGGAGACGATGACAGCAAAGCGGAAAACTTCAAAGATATCCGAACCATAAGCGAAGTTCCAGGCAAACTGTATCCACGCGGTGTGGTCGAAGCCCAAGCCAAGCTGGACAAAAACGGCTATTACGCCATATATCTAATGGTAGGCGGCGAAGCAGCTACCGATGAAGACAGGCTGAGAATTCCCCTGCATGTAGGCGTTGATCCCGATGCAAAGCCAATTAGAACCCGTATTGTTATGGGCGTTGGCATCACACTAGGTTTAGCCTTGATTGGTTTCGTGGCTTTCCGTTTTATGCGTAGACGCAACAATCTGTGAATTTTACCAAACGTACCGTTAGACCAATCTAAAAAACAGGAGGTGGCATGGCTATTAGGATAATCAGTTTTCTTTTTCTGCTCATCCAATTGCAAACCGTCTTTGCACATCCGCCCGGCCTTAGCTCGGCGGATTTGACTGTCAAACCCGATGGCCTGGACGCTAAAATAACCTTTGCCGTTCAAGACATTGAAGCCTTTGTTCCTATGGATAGTGACGAGGATGCCGAAGTTACCACCGCAGAACGGGATGCTGCAAAGCCTGGGATTGCCAACTACGTCGCCAACGAGTTAAAAATCTTGATTGATGGGGTTGAAGTTAAAGCCATAGCTCCCGGCATCGTTACTTTCGATAACCAAAATAATGCCACCGTTGATTTACAATTTGCAGGTACACCTGCTACGTCAATAGGCATTGAGACCAAATTTTTGAGCAAGCTCCCCGCTGGTCACAAACAGTATGTAACTGTCAAAGGCGTTGGCGGTCATGAGTTAGGCAAAAAAATGTTGACCCAAAAGGCCAACGCCCTTGAGATCGATCTGAACAATAGCGCTACACCAGCAGCGGAAAATCATCCCACCTC
>PMDM01000344.1:0-2196 GCA_003155565.1 Methylococcaceae bacterium
CTTCTGGTATGGTTTACCATGAAGTACATTTGGCCTCCTTTATTTGACTCTTTAGAAGAACGTAAAAAGAAAATTGCCGATGGTCTGGCTGCGGCGGAAAAAGGCCAGGAAGAGATGTTGTTGGCTGAGAAAAAAGCCAAAGGTGTTTTAAAAACCGCTAAAGATCAATCATCTGAAATTGTCAACTTGGCGCAAAGACAAGCTAACGAAATCGTTGAAGACTCAAAAAATACAGCCAAAAAAGAAGGTGACCGCCTGATTCTTGCGGCTAAAGCGCAAATTGAACAGGAAGTACAGCAAAGCAAGGACACTTTGCGTAAGGAAGTGGCCGCTTTAGCCGTCAGTGCAGCAGAGCAAATCTTGAGTGCAGAAATCGACAAAACCAAGCACCAAGAGATTTTAGAAAAAATCTCCAGCAGGTTATAAGGCTGGATAATGAGCGAATTGGCAACCTTAGCTAGACCTTATGCCTCAGCGGTATTCAAGCGGGCTAAAGAAACTGCCGCCACCGTAACGTGGTCGGAAAACTTGGCTTTCATGTCGGCGATTATGGCTAGCGAAGAAATGGCCGTTGTGGTCAGTAACCCAAAAGTCAACAAAGACAGGCTTGCAGAGCTGGTTCTCGACATCTGCCGCGAACATATAGCCAAAGAAGGTGGAAATTTTCTGAAATTGTTACTGCAAAATAACAGGCTGACATTATTGCCGCATATCACTAAGCTTTTCGAAGAGCTTAAAGCAGAAGACGAAGGTTATGTCGATGTTGAAGTATTAACCGCTTTTGCTTTTACCAAAGAAGCGCAGCAAAAATTTACTGCAACTTTGGAAAAAACATTAAGCAAAAAAGTTCACATGAATGTGACCTTGGATAAATCATTAATAGGCGGTGTCCTGGTACGCGCAGGTGACCGGGTTATTGATGGTTCCATTAGAGGTCAACTCCAATACTTGCAAAAGGCTCTACAGTAAGAGTGAGAAATAGAACATGCAATTAAATCCATCTGAAATCAGTGACCTAATAAAAAAGAAGATCGAAAACTTCGATCTGAGCGCAGAATCCCACACGGAAGGCACTGTTGTCAGTGTGACCGATGGTATCGTGCGGATTCACGGCTTGTCCCAAGCAATGCAGGGCGAAATGCTGGAGTTTCCAGGCAATGCCTTCGGTATGGCGCTCAACCTGGAAAGGGATTCCGTGGGTGCAGTAATACTGGGCGCTTATCAGCATATCTCAGAAGGCGATACCGTCAAATGTACGGGAAAAATTCTGGAAGTCCCTATTGGACGGGCATTATTAGGTCGTGTTGTTGATGCTCTTGGTAATCCCATAGACGGCAAAGGCGCTATTGACACCACTGAAACGGCACCTATCGAAAAAATTGCCCCTGGCGTAATTGCCCGGCAATCAGTAGACCAGCCAGTTCAGACGGGATTGAAATCGATTGATGCGATGATTCCAATCGGTCGAGGCCAGCGCGAATTGATTATCGGCGACCGCCAAACCGGGAAAACCGCTATTGCTGTCGATACGATCATTAACCAGAAAGGTACAGGCATTAAATGTATCTATGTGGCGATTGGACAAAAACGTTCATCCATTGCCAATGTTGTACGAAAACTCGAAGAACATGGCGCAATGGAACATACCATTGTTGTCGTGGCTTCTGCTTCAGAATCTGCTGCTTTGCAATTTATCGCACCTTATACAGGCTGTTCAATGGGCGAATACTTCAGGGATTGCGGCGAAGATGCGCTCATCATTTATGATGATTTGACCAAACAGGCTTGGGCTTATCGTCAAGTATCGTTATTGCTACGTCGTCCGCCAGGCCGCGAAGCGTATCCAGGCGACGTATTTTATTTGCACTCCCGTTTGCTGGAAAGGGCTTCCCGCATTAACGCCGCCGAAGTTGAAAAACTGACCGGCGGCAAAGTGAAGGGCAAGACCGGATCGCTCACCGCATTACCGATCATCGAAACCCAAGGCGGTGACGTGTCGGCCTTCGTACCCACCAACGTCATTTCAATTACGGACGGACAGATATTCCTGGAAAGTAACCTGTTTAACTCAGGAATACGTCCCGCCGTAAATGCCGGTTTATCGGTTTCCCGCGTCGGCGGTGCTGCACAAACCAAGATTATCAAGAAACTGGGCGGTGGAACCCGTCTGGATTTGGCGCAATATCGGGAACTGGC
>PMDM01000344.1:2282-2501 GCA_003155565.1 Methylococcaceae bacterium
GCTTTCGAAGCGGCATTACAGTCTTACATGAAATCAGAACATGCCGCTTTGATGGATACCATCAATACGAAGGGCGATTTTTCTGATGAAATAAAACAAGGCATGAAAAAGGCTATTGAATCTTTCGTTTTAACACATAGTTGGTGAAGGTTTTCTGATGGCTGTTGGCAAAGAAATACGAAGCAAGATCGGCAGTATTAAAAATACGCAAAAGATCAC
>PMDM01000193.1 GCA_003155565.1 Methylococcaceae bacterium
CTGTTCAGCAAAAGCGCCGGTGCAGAAAAAACAGATTATACTTACTATAAACAGCGATTGAATTTTCATAATAGTTTTCCTTCGTGGTGTGTAATAAGACGTGATGTTGCAAAACTTGCAAGATGAAACTGCCCATCGCGCAAATGAAGAGTGAATAGAGCATTTTTAGATGCCGGAATTATAACTTGCATGAACAATTTTAATCCAATCCTAACAAAAAAAGCAGGCAATGGCAGGAAAAATTAGCTATAACCGCCGNNTTTTGTTTAATGACATTCAGTTAGTTAGCCCAATTGAATGCCTACTTATGGCTGTTGCAATCTTTGTTGCGCTCTATATCAGTGCGCCATCACCTGAGAAAAACTGGCAACAACAGCCGTTTGACAGTTTTCTTCTGACATCGTGGCTAGGTGGCGTCTCCCTTTATTGGGTGTTTTGGCCGTTTTTTATCTTTTTAAATGCGAGCTTATTTACTGCTGATCTGCTGGCTAAAACTGGAGCCATAACCGTTTCCAGTTGGGATGAAATACATTTTGTCCTGCTCTTGACTGTCGCTTGGTGGACAACCGGTGTATGGCGTTGCTCAGGCAACACCCAAGCGCAAATCTGGGCGGCTTTGGCTCGATTCGCCACACTCGCCGTGTTTATTGAATACGGCCTTAAAATGCTGATTCGTATTGATTATCCGCGCATATTTTTCAATTGCGAGGATATATTATTGGATTATGGCAGTTGTTTTTAATGCACACGTATTAATGGTCTTGGTACACACCCTCTTAAAATTTGATGAATCATCACGGCAGGTACTTATGGAAATAGGATTGATTTTGAAAGTGCTGTTTTTCCTTTTATGGCCTTTATTGTTGATGTATTTAGTTTACCTATTCGACAAAAAAAAGTTCAAGGCACGATGGGAAAAGTTTAAGCAAAGTGGGTTTTTCAAGTGATATTGTGCTGTTGGCTAAATCAATTGCCATTTACTCTCCAGTAACGCATTAGGTCGTCTGGCGTATCCAAATCCCAGTGTGTATTTAATTCGTGGAAGTCGAGGTTAAGGGCTTGTATCCTGGCACGGGTTAATCCTAAGACTTTATCCGTTCCCCAAGGCATGTTGTGGAACAGGGTAAGTTGCGTTTGCTTAAGGCCGATCAGCGCATAACCACCGTCTTCCGCTGGGGCTAAAACGCATTGTTTTCCTTGTTTTAGTCGGCTTAATGTCTGCTCAAGATCATCACTGGTTAGGGACGGGCAATCGCACCCGATGATAACCGCACTACGATAATAGGCTAAGACCTGACAAAAGGCTTGGTGCATCCGCTCGCCCAAATCAACTCCCTGTTGTAACCGCAAATCTACAGAATACGTCTGCGCCAACCTCGTAAAAAACGGATGATCGATAGTTGGCGAACACCATACAGACACCTCGCATAAGCGATTTTGTGTGGCTGTTTGTAATGTTTTTTCGGTCAGTTCGCAATGGAGTTGCGCCGCGTCCTCGCCAGTTAATGGCGGAACCAGTCGAGTCTTTACCTGCCCNNATTGCATAAAGCCCAAATCATCCTGTTTGCGGTAAGCATTTAAACCGATGGTCATCGTTGTTTGGGATTGCTTAGGCTCTGCGGTGTAAGTCCTACACAATCTGTCCCACCAGGAAACAGAAAAGCCGTAATTACTGTCCCTTTCGCTGGGTTCTGCGGAATGATGGATGCGGTGCATATCGGGGGTAATAATCAGCCAGCGCAGTATTTTATCGACCTTCTCGGAAATCCTGACATTACTGTGATTAAAAGTCGCCGCCCCGTTAAGGATAACTTCAAAAACAATTATGGCATCCTGATTGCCACCAATAAGGACTATACACACCGCTTTATAAAACATGGAGAGTATGATTTCCAGTGGATGAAAACGCACCGCAGTAGTCGCATCAAATTCCAGATCGGTATGATGTATTTTATGCAGCCGCCATAACAAAGGCCATTTATGCATGATGATGTGCTGGCAGTAGATAGCGAAATCGAGGAGTAGCAATGTCACTATAATTGATAAGCCATTAGGTACCCGCAACATATTCAACAAACCGTAACCGTGTTCTGCTGCCATTACCGCACTCATATAAGCCAAACTGCCAAGGGTAAAACGCATCAAAACCATGTTAAACAGGGCAAACCCCAGATTCACCGGCCAGCGTTGCTTACGGCTGACCTGTTGGACACGCCTCGGTTTGATGGTCTCCCAACTGACCATTATGGCAAAAATGCCTAGTGCCACACCTAGCCTAATCAAGTTTTCCAAAACACCCCCTTATTGTATAAATGCGCCAGAATTTGCGGATCTTCACCCAGAAAATAACGCAACCGCAAACTCCACATCAGCAAGATAGTCTTATACACCCCGAATTGCTCCCAGCGCCTGCCCGAACTTATGACCTTAGCTTTTAGGCAAACCGGCGGACTTATTCGATTAAGTTTTTTGCACAGCGCAATATCTTCCATTAGCGGTATGACCGGAAATTTCCCAACGGATTCAAATAGCTGCTTAGTGGTGAAAATAACCTGATCTCCTGTCGCAATCCCGGTAAGCCGCGAACGGTGATTCATGAAACAAGCAATCACTTTTAGCATGGGATGGCCACCGCTAAGTTCCACATCAAACCGTCCCCACTGCCTATTGCCATTGATGCCGTGTTCAATCTGCTTTATTGCTTCTTGTGGCAAAGAAGTATCCGCATGTAAAAATATCAAAAGATCACCTGCTGCACTTTCAGCACCAGCATTCATCTGAATAGCGCGGCCTTTTGCTGATGTAATGACCTTGTCTGCCAAGGGTTTGGCAAGTCTCTTGGTATTATCCGCACTGCCGCCATCAACTACGATAATCTCGCAACTTGCTCGTAACGGTTGTAATGCTGTCAGGCAGCTTACGATGGATTGCTCCTCGTTAAGTGTTGGTAGGATGATGGAATAGTTCATCCTAGCTTATGCTAAACCAACCTATACTGCTTTTGGAGGGAAAATTAATTCTTTTTGAGATAACCCTTTTTGGGATGGATAACGTCGACCGTTATATCCCCATTTCGTACGCAGTTTGCGTATGCATCATTAGCATCTTCTTCGCCTCTGGCTTGGTCGAGGCATCGCCTAGAAATCTCCAAGTAGGCTGTAGGGTCAGCGTCGACTTTTGGTTCTTTGTGACCAGCATAGATCATGCAATTCTTATAAGCACCTGCATCGTAAGTAATAGGGATGTCGATAGTAATAGGGAAGGCGAAGCTATGTTCCGTATTCCCCGACATCATGACGTTTACCTTCTCTTTTCTTTGAGCAGTTTGATAGCACTCAGTGGCATCTGCAAAGTAATGGCTGTTGTCCTTTGTCTTATCGGCCTTAGACAAAAAAGAGCCTGTACAAGCCTGAAGCGTTAATAGTGACAGTAAAATTACGGTAATTTTAATCAACTCACATCCTCCACAGTATTGAACCGTTTATTATTCTGGTTTCATGATGTGGTCAGATAAAAAGACACTGCACTTTTATATACCACCAAGAAAAGTTGACGCAAGCGCTAAGGGCTGCGTATTGCATGCATAAAGTATCAAAAGCTTATCATAGCATCATGACCATTTCCATGAATTAGCAAAGTACCCTAACGCCCCTAGTGTTAAGGACACCAACCCCAGCATGAGACAAAGATGTGCTGGGCTTCGTTCCTCAGGAATTAATTGACCCAATTTTCCAGCTTTAAGCCCTTCACTCGTGCAAATTCGCGGGTGTTGTAGGTTAATAATACCAATCCCAAAAAGTTGTTATATGAATCCCCTCATCCTG
>PMDM01000197.1 GCA_003155565.1 Methylococcaceae bacterium
CTTGGTGTCAAAAGCAACGGCAATAATTTTTCAACCTTTAATGACCCGGCAATTATGGGGTTGATGCCTGCTGCGGCGTTACTTTACAGGCAAAACCATGTGTCACCAGCAAGACAGAATTATGAGTTAAAACTAAGCAGGGAAGATTTCTTTTTTAAAAAGCAGGATCCCACCACATCAAAAACCATCAGGACATTGCTGGAGACCAGCCGACTATCCAGTGCTATGCCGGATGCCCCAGAACTGACTTGGCTTAAAGGCAATAATCCCAATACTGACGGTGTTATTGCTGTTACCGATGCCAATAAGGATTTTATTCCTTCGGGCCAAGACTTTGTATTATCAGATACCGGTGAACTAAAAAGGAACTGGGTGAAAGGCATTCAGACGATTAATAGCGAAAAATCACAAGTCGCTTCAGGGTGGATTGGCGGAGAGAACATTAAGCTGGGCGATGTTACATTCAATATTGACACTAAACAAGCAGTCGTTGCGGTACAAAGTTTGGGGGACAAACCTATTTCTAAAGCCAACGATATTTTTATTACCGTAATGGCTAGGTCTCAACCAGATGACAGCAATGCGACGTTTGTCTCAGAACCCGTTATAGGGACGATTGAGGTTAAGGCATCTAAAGGGTTACGGCTTTATCCCATAAATTCAGTAGGAGCGAAAACCACCCCAGTTGCGACAAAATACCAAGACGGCAAATACATGGTTGACCTGACAATAAAGCAAAACACCCATTGGTATAAATTATCAGGCGATTAAATTTACCGGTTTTGGGAACAAACTTTGTGACGTACTTTTGAATTAGCTTTAAAAATCAACAAGCTGTCTTATCGAAATTTGCATTCTAGGTGTTGGCTGTTGTAGGGTTTCAATGCTAGCGGTAAAATAGGGGATTTATACAAATGTCTGTATCATCAAGTCATTTGATACTGCAATGCCGCCCTAATGCAACGCAAAATGCCATAGTTATAAGCACCGTCAAACATTTCGAAAACTGGTTTGAGGGCGTTTTTTTGGTCGTCCGGTAAGCCGATAATGATTTCTTCAATTCGTTTGATTTCCTGTTCTGGCAAATCCACAACATCGTTTAACAACAACTGCCCCTGTTCTAAATACTGCGCCAGATGTCCATAGATCGTGGATTCCTGTAGTTCTCTTTTCTCGGCGATTTGTGGGATGCTAAAGCCAAGCCTGAATAACTCCACCGACTCGCTTGCCGTATCCGATACAGAAGGATTGACCTCGCCATATTCGCGGATAATTGCCAGAAATTGAGCGCCATAAAGTTCCAGTTTCCGTTCACCTACGCCGGGTAGTCGGCTCAATTGCTCCAGCGTAGACGGCTTGTGTTCCATCATGGACATTAAACAGGCATCATGAAAAATAATGTAAGGTGGTACATCTTGAAGTTCCGCCAGTTCCCGACGTTTGTTCCGCAGGGCATCCCATAACAAGCTGTTAGTGCTTTTATTTTTATGGGCGGTTTTTGCGTGTTTGCTGCCTTTTGTTTTTTCAACTTGAATGTCTTTGCGTAGCATCAGTTGCTGCTCACTACGAAGAATAGGCCGACATTCCGCAGTTAATCTCAAGGCACCGAAGTTTTCAAAATCAACGGCGACTAAGCCGCGTGCCACCAATTGCCTGAAGACCGAATGCCATTGTTTTTCGTCCAACTGTTTGCCGATGCCGTAGGTTGATTGCTGATGATGTCCAAAGCGGATGATGCGTTCCGTAGATTTGCCCAGCAACACATCGACCAGATAAGCCACGCCAAAGCGTTGCTCGGTGCGATGTATGCACGATAAGGCTTGCTGTGCAGCCAGTGTACCATCCCAGGTTTCTACGGGTTCCAAACAGGTGTCGCAGTTACCGCAAGGCTGCTCTAACGCGTCGCCAAAATAGCCGAGCAAGGCTTGCCGACGGCAATGCACTTGCTCACACAGCGCGAGCATGGCATCCAGCCTGTTGTATTCAATGCGCTTTTGAGTTTCATTGGCATTGGATTCCGCCAACATGCGGCGCAGCGTGATGACATCCTGGAGTCCGTAGGCCATCCAGGCGTTAGCGGCTAAGCCGTCGCGCCCGGCACGTCCGGTTTCCTGATAATAACCTTCGATACTTTTGGGTAGGTCGAGGTGCGCGACGAAGCGCACATTCGGCTTATCTATACCCATACCGAAAGCAATAGTTGCCACCATCACCAGACTATCTTCCATTAAAAACCGGTGTTGATGGTTTTGTCTTTCACCATTGTTCATGCCCGCATGGTAGGGCAGGGCTTTGATGCCTTTGGTACTTAACCACTGCGCGGTTTCATCGACTTTTTTACGCGATAAGCAATAGACGATACCGGCATCGCCGGAATGTTCCGTCTCAATAAAATCAAGCAGTTGTTGCCTGGCATTTTGTTTTTGCACGATACGATAGCGGATGTTGGGGCGGTCAAAACCGCTTAGGAAAAGCTGGGACTGCTCAAGCCCAAGCCGAAACTGGATTTCCTTACGGGTTTTTTCATCCGCTGTCGCCGTTAAGGCAATACGTGGAATTTGAGGGTAACGTTCATGCAGCAAGGACAGACGTAAATAATCAACACGAAAATCATGTCCCCATTGGGAAACGCAGTGTGCTTCATCTATCGCAAATAAGGCAATTGGCAGCCGATCCAGCAAGTCCAGTGTTCGTTGGTTGGCTAGTCGTTCGGGTGCAATATAGAGTAAATCTAGTTCGCCGTTAAGCAATTTCCTCTCGGTTTGTTGAACTTCTTCAAACGATAGCGAAGAATTCAGGAACGCGGCTTTTATGCCCAGTTGCAGCAATGCACTAACCTGATCCTGCATCAGCGCAATGAGCGGTGAAATAACGATACCAACGCCCGGCCTGATGAGTGCGGGAATTTGAAAACACAAGGATTTGCCGCTACCGGTCGGCATGACGACCAGGGCATCCTGCCCATTAATCAGGTGGCTAATAATCGTTTGTTGCTGACCGCGAAAGCTGGCATAGCCGAATACCGTATTGAGCAGTGCAATCGCTTGACTATCGGGTGTTTCCATCGTGACGATTTATTTCTTGAATGAGTCAATACCTTTATAATAACGCAATTATACAGGACAGTAAGGGCATAAACTCACACAATGACTACTCATGAATAACACGCATTCCGCACGTCTTGAGCAACTTATAGCGAACAACCAGCAACATCTCATCTGTGGGGGGCTAAAAGGAATAGAAAAGGAAAGTCTACGTATTACCAAAGATGGTGTTATTAGTAAAACGCCACATCCCAAAGCGCTGGGTTCAGCTTTAACGCACCCTTACATCACCACGGATTATTCCGAAGCGTTGATTGAGTTGATTACACCGCCGTTTGCTGACATCAAAGAAACGCTGAGCTATTTACAGTCTATCCATCAGTATGTTTACCAGCATTTGGACGATGAGATTTTGCTGTGTACGAGTATGCCTTGCGGCATTAAAGGTGATGAAAGCATACCGATTGCTGAATATGGTTCATCCAATATCGGCAGGATGAAGCATATCTACCGCCACGGCTTATGGCATCGCTATGGCAGGACCATGCAAGCGATTGCCGGTATCCATTTTAATTTTTCCGTGCCTGAAGCGCTTTGGCCGGTGCTGCGCAGCCAAGAAAATAGCGCGATGAATCTTGAGGAATTCACCTCAGATAGTTATTTTGGCTTGGTCAGGAATTTTCAGCGGATAGGTTGGATAATCTTGTACCAGTTTGGTGCGTCACCCGCTATCTGCAAAAGTTTCTTCAAAAGCCGTCCGCAGTTAATGGCGCAGTTTGAGGAATTCGATCAGGGTACGCTGTACCATCCTTATGCGACTTCCTTGCGGATGAGTGATATTGGCTATAAGAGCAAGAATCAGGCTGATCTCAGGATTAATTACAATTCGTTGCCCGATTACGTTAGCAGCTTAAGCCAGGCTATCGCCACACCTTTCCCTGATTATGAGAAAATTGGCATTATGGTTGACGGTGAATATCGCCAGCTCAACAGTAATGTGCTGCAAATTGAAAACGAGTTTTACAGTATCATACGCCCCAAGCAAATTGCCCAATCCTGCGAAAAGCCCACCTTGGCCTTGAAGCGTCGGGGTGTGCGCTACGTGGAAATGCGCTCGCTAGATCTGGATTTGTTCAACCCGATAGGCATAGATGAAGGCAAAGCCCACTTTATTGAGGCATTATTGCTGACGTGCCTTTTGCAAGACAGTCCGCCGATGACGGAAGCGGATTTCCAAACCAATAATCGCAACCAATTACAGGTTGCAAATCATGGTCGTAAACCTGGGCTTGAACTTGAGTGGAACAATAAAAAGATTCCGCTGCAGGATTGGGCGATTGAAATCCTGGATTCCATGCGGCAGGTCTGTGACATCCTGGATCAGGATAATGATGATAAGCCTTATAGCAAGGCGTTGTTAACACAACAACAAATAGCGCAAAACCCGGAACTGACCGCATCGGCGCGAATGTTGGAGTGCATGAAACAAACCGGACAGCCGTTTAGCCGTTTTGCATTAATTAAATCGACGGAACATGCGGATTGTTACAATGGTCACAAACCTGATAAAGCGTTTACCCAGCAATTCGATGAACTGGCGCAACAATCCCTAGCCAAACAGGCAGAACTTGAAAACAAGCCACAGCTTCCTTTCGACGAATTCCTACAGAAATATTTTGCCCAGCAGTAACCATGACTATTAATATTGAACAATTACAAACCGAACTGGCACATAAAAACCCACGGTTCATACTGAAAAAAGCTTTGTCCTTGTTTGACAACATCGCCATTTCCTTTAGCGGCGCGGAAGATGTGGTGTTGATTGATATGGCGGTCAGCATTCGAAAAGATATTCAGGTGTTCACCCTGGATACCGGACGCTTACATCCTGAAACCTATCGCTTCATAGAAAAAGTCAGAAAACATTACCAGATAGA
>PMDM01000258.1 GCA_003155565.1 Methylococcaceae bacterium
GGTTGGGTATGGTGCGACGCGCTATGGCGGGCCGGGGCAATAATAGCAACTTACCAATGATCAGCCAAGGTGAGCGTATAGTAACGAAATAATTATCGATATTTGGGTGCAGGAGTTGAATCTAAAAAACCTGATAAGCCGTAGTCGCCACATCACGGCCTTCCTAAAAATAGTCTTTTTTAGGTTAATTGGTAATGGCAATTAGATTTCTGTATCCAAATATTTTGAATTGGTAATTTACTTGGCTACTCTATACCAGACGTACGACAATTTCATTTATTGCTTCTTAACGAAAGTGATAAACGACCCCTTTGAGACATTCGGATANNCCCGATACCGGTCATTGGCAAACTAGCATTATTATGAAGCTGACGGTGGTTGTATATTTTATACTGTATGGTGCGTTAGGCCACATTTCCGACAATTGCAACACCTACCATCCAAGCCTTTCCGAACGCGGGATGCTATACACCCTTCGGGGATTATTGCGATAGCGCATTCCAAGATACGTATCCAATTCAATAAAACGTAATTCATTATTGATTCGCCCTGTGAAGTATTAACTCCGTTCGGCTTGTGCTTGTCGAAAGGCAAGTATACATGGATCGTTCGGCCCAAACGGTCTAGAACATTATTGCGTCGGATCAATAGAATGGATATAGTCATTATTCCAAACTGAAACTGATCGGAGTATATAAATGAATCGATCTATGAAAACAAAAATCATGTGTTGGTTTTGCGTATTATCCGTAGTCTGCGCAACACAGCTCTATGCTGACGAAAACAATAGCCCTAAGGCCATCAATCAATCCCCCTATTTCAGAATTCTCGACAAATGGCGTGGTAATTGGCGAGTAACGGCACGATTTAACAAGCCAAGCCCGATAACTGTAACCTATGATGAACACTACGATTGGGTCATGAATGGGCGCTTTCTTCGAGGTGAAACTTCTCAACAACCTGATGGCAACACAACTATGATGATGATGTGGTATGAAGAAAATATAAAGTCCTACCGCATCCTCTATTTTTTTTCGAAACCCACCTCAGTAGGGCTCGTAGGCGAACCTCCACCGGCCACATGGAATGAACAAACGCAAACAATGGAGGCGAATGCCTTTTTTTTCGGGTTTGGAGGATACACTGGACGCGAGACGTTTCNNAACAAAGATACGATTAAATGGAACATAGTTGTAAAA
Organism: Methylococcaceae bacterium; assembly: GCA_003155565.1. GTDB lineage: Bacteria > Pseudomonadota > Gammaproteobacteria > Methylococcales > Methylomonadaceae > Methyloglobulus. The sequence continues at coordinate 1,200 of PMDM01000258.1, forward strand.
GACTGGAAAGGTGTCGTAACTCTGGATATGGAAGGCACAAATATCCGTCGGAAATAATCTAGCTACCATGCATTCTTCACCCCGCTACTTAAATAGCGGCTTCGGTGTTTTCAGCGAGATGGTGCTTCTCATGCCGCTTGCATCGATTGCAACGATAGTGGCATCATGGACACTTAGTAGAATGAAAATTATTCGGTAAATTAATACAGCCATGCGGAAACGTATCAAAGGCCTTATCCAACCTCTGCAGTTTGTTCTAGCCTGTATGGCCTTCGGAAACTCAAAATCCAGGATTAGTTTACGTAGATGGGGTGCATTTAAACAAACGACACTAAAGTCCCTTTGAATACTTTGAAATGCCCCACGTCTGGCATGTCAAACGCAAGCAGGAAAAATATCGAGGCCTGATGTAAGTGAGCAGCTCAGATACTGAATTGAAACCCTTTGATATTTTTCTGTGCCATAACAGGGAAGATAAGCCTGAAATCCGTCGCATAGCTGATGACCTGATTAAGCAGGGAATTAAACCTTGGCTGGATGAAAGGGAAATAAAGCCAGGCGACTTATGGCAAACAGCCCTTGAAGAACAAGTGGCTACGATTAAGTCAGCAGCGGTCTTCGTCGGTGAAAGCGGTTTGGGCCCTTGGCAGAATATAGAGATGAGAGCCTTTATCAATGAGTTTGTCGAGCGTAAATGTCCAGTCGTACCGGCTATTCTACCATCCGCAAAGTCAACGCCAAGTTTGCCCATCTTGCTGAAAAGTCTTCACTATGTAGATTTTCGTATAGCGGATCCCGACCCTCTCATGCAACTTAAGTGGGGAATTACGGGGATAAAGCCCAAGCCACAGCCTAATGCAGATGTTGAAACAAGCGACAGTCAAGCCCTCCTGCCAGAAAAAGCAAAGCAATCAATTGAAATCAGGCTGCCTGGTAATATAGAGAGCTTCACATCGAACGATAGAGAAAAATTGCTGGACGCAATCAGTAAACTGCTGCAAATAGACGGCGAACTTAAAATCACCGCAGCGCGAGCCGGAAGTGTCAGGTTGTTCCTGGAACTTACCCCTGAAGATGCCGATAAGATNNGGTTATTCCTAGAGCTCACACCTGAAGATGCCGATAAAATATATGAATCGATCAATTCTGGACAACTTGACAACCTAGGCATTACCGAAGCCAGGCTATATCCCTCCCTTACCGACCCTCCCAATCAAGAGCAACGCTCCCAACTGTTGATTCTCCTTAATAGGGTAAAAGAATTTTGGATTGAAGGTGTATTAAAAAAATCACTCTATCATGAAGTCCTATTATCGCTTGGCAAGCGGGTAATAGATGAAGCAGTTGAACCGCCCTGGAATCAAACAGTTGATTTACCCAAGCAGCGCCATCATCTTTCGCTAAGCGATACCCGGATCGAGACGGTATTTGACACTACAGGATTACTGCTTATCCTGGGTGAACCAGGTTCCGGTAAAACCACCACCTTGCTCGAACTGGCATCAATTCTCCTCGCACGCGTAGAAAAGGATTCCGCGGAACGTATTCCCATTGTTTTAAATCTATCAAGCTGGAATAAACAGCAGAAGCTGGAAGAGTGGATGGCTGACAGACTGAGCAATATCTACAGCGTACCACGACAAATTGCACGTAGTTGGCTGGGTAAGGGATATCTGATCCCCATGTTAGACGGCCTAGATGAAGTCAAGACAGAGCAGCAAGCGGATTGTGTAGCGGCTATCAACGAGTATATCACCAAAACCGAACCAGATGGATTGGTCGTTTGCTGCCGGTTAATGGAATACCAATGGTTACCGGATCATCTGAAATTGAATGGCGCAATCTGCATCGAACCGCTTAATAGGCAACAAATTGACCAATATTTCACAAGCATAGGTTCAGAATTTGAATCCTTACGAATCGCCATTCAAGGAGACCCCATCTTACAAGAATTGACACAATCACCGCTCATGCTGAATATCATGAGCATAACTTATCAATCGGCTATTCTTGAGAATGTTGCAGAGGGGGCGAACTCTTTAGAAGCACGTCGAACACAAATATTTGCGTCTTATGTTAATAAGATGTTCGAACGCAAAGCTACGCTTGACCATTTTTTCCCAAAAGAAAAAGTCATTATTTGGCTAAGTTGGTTGGCTAGAAAGATGACAGAACAGTCGCAATCAGTATTCTTTGTTGAGAATTTACAGCCGTTGTTGTTGTTGGATAATAGAAAACAACAATTAGCTTATCGCGCCATATCGTCGCTGATTATCGGGCTGGTTTTCGGTCTGATTGTTGGGTTGGGGTTGGGACTGCAATTAGGGTTGTTAGCTTGGCTAATGACTTTTTCGGCGATTGGATTGTGTGCTAGATCAAATTCATCACTTAAGAATGGTATTTATTGTATCGCGATTTCCTGTCTAATTGGTGGGCTATTTGGATGGCTGGAAATGAATTCAATTTTGTTTGGGTTTATTTACGGAGTAATTATAGGTCTGATTCTTTGGTCAATAATAGTTTCGGTTGGCACGCTAGACGGCATTAAAACCGTTGAATTTTTAAGGTGGTCTTGGAAATCGTTTGTTGTAAATGCTTTCAAAGGAGCTTTACCCGGAGGTCTGTTTTCCGGGTTGATTGGTTGGTTTTGTAGTCTGCTAAATATTTTAACGGCCGACACGGGAATTCGATGTCCGAATATCAGTCAGCAAGAATGGGTAATCGTTGGTGGATTGATAATTGGTCTGATTTGTGGGGTTTTGGGAGGATTCACCAATCTAACCAGGGAAGATAAGCCTTTGCCTAATCAAGGTATTATTTTATCTAGAAAGATTGGCATTTGTGTAGCCCTGATATTTTTATTGGCTTCCGGACTGATTGGTCTAATTCAAGGGGTTAGCGTACTATCTTTTGGATTGATGGCTGGATGGATCGCTGGATTGTACAGAGGGTTAGGTGCAGTCATCAAACATTATGCTTTGCGTTTGGTTCTCTGGCACACTGGAAAAATCCCCTTCATGTTTATTCCCTTCTTGGATTATTGCGCCAGACTTATCCTGCTCAAAAAAGTAGGTGGAGGCTATATTTTTATCCACCGGATGCTGCTGGAATATTTTGCCAAACTTGGGACGCCAGATGATAAGTAACCAAATATTTAAAGCTTAGAAAATTTAATCAATAAAGACACTAACCGATGTGTGAATATCTCTATGAAGTAAGAGTAATTAATTAGCTCTCTGTATTAGCAAGTTAATAGAAAAATTTCAATGCGTTCAACGAAATCAAGATTATTTTAAGAAAAAATTCAATTAATAAACATTTTGGTCTGTTTTTGGCTCTTTGACTTTTTTGATATTATCATTGACTGTCCGCTCATGTTAAGGTTTGTCAGACGCCTGCCCACGGAGGTAGGCTTGCCCGGAGGCGTACAAA
>PMDM01000304.1 GCA_003155565.1 Methylococcaceae bacterium
CTGTATCTTGTGTACAGCCATTGGGTAAAAACGCACCTATAACCAGCACGCCTCAAAACTTTCATAAAGCATAACCGCAAAAACATATCGAAATGCGTATCATATTCAGGGAATACGGACGGGTAGTCTGGCAAAAAAAAGGGTATTTTTTATTGGCTTTACTGGCGCTCGGCAGTGCCACTGGCTTGGATTTGTTAGCGCCTACGTATTATAAAAATATCGCTAACGGCCTTGCCGCACCTTATTCTGAGGCGACATTAACTTCCTTAACAGACAATCTAAAGCAACTTGGCCTCGTCTTTGCCGGCATCTGGGTTTCATGGCGATTTTTCGAATTGGCGATTGTGCCCCTGGATGGCGGCGGCGTTAATCTCCTGGAAAAACGCTGCTTTGATGTGCTGAAAAAACAGAAAACGACGTTCTTTGAGAATAACTTTTCCGGTAGCCTCATCAAGCAAGCCAACCGTTTCTCGCGTTCTTTTGAAATCATTATGGACTGGTTTTTATTCCAGTTTTATATGAACCTGCTGGCGGTTTCCATTTCATTCAGCATTTTCTATCAGCATCAACGCCAATTTGCCTTGTGCTTTCTTGCCTGGGTTGCCCTGCTCATCACCTGGAATATTGGTTTTTCAATGTGGAAAATGCGCTTTGACAAGGCGGTCGCGGAAGGGGACAGCAAAGTCGGCGGCGTTGTTTCAGATGCCATCAGCAATATTTTCATCGTGAAGACTTTTGCGCTGGAAAATAACGAACAAAATCGGGTTAATAATGCGTCCAACGAGGTTTATCGCAGGAAAAAAATCGCTTGGCTGATGACCTTTATCTCCTTTGCCGTACAAGGGGTGTTGACTTTCGGCATGGAGCTACTGCTTATCTATCTGATGATAGAGAAATGGAAAGCAGGTCATTTTGAAGTGGGCGAGTTTGTCTTATTCCAATCCATCATGATAATGCTGATTCAGCGCTTATGGGAATTTGGCCGTAATTTCAGGAATTTTTTCACCGCTCTCGCCGATGCCGCTGAAATGGCGGGAATATTTCGTCGGGACGATTTGGAACGGGATGCGCCCGATGCTACACCTATCACGATAAGCCAAGGTGCCATTCGATTGGGCAATCTTGGGTTTACGTACAATGTAACTAACCCATTGCAAACCCGGCTGTTTGAAAACTTTAATCTGGACATTAAAGCCGGTGAAAAAATCGCCCTGGTCGGGCAATCTGGCTCAGGAAAATCGACTTTAACCAAACTGCTGTTCCGGTTTCTTGATCCCCAACAAGGCCAAGTTACCTATGATGGGGTTGATGCCAAATCTTTTACCCTTGAATCGTTAAGGCGGCAAATTTCCATGGTTCCGCAGCAGCCGGATTTATTCCATCGTTCCGTACGGGACAATATCGCACTGGGTGCGGATATCTCCGATGCCGAGCTTATTGAGGTGGCAAAAAAATCATGCAGCTTTGATTTTATTGATGACCTTCCTGAAAAATTCGACACGATGGTGGGTGAGCGCGGGGTCAAGCTCTCCGGTGGGGAAAAGCAGCGCATCGCTATTGCCAGGGCTTTCTTGGAAGATGCGCCCATCGTGGTGCTGGATGAAGCCACCAGTGCCTTAGATTCGCTCACCGAACAGCAAATCCAAGTCGCCATTTTCAACCTCATCAAAGATAAAACCGCCATCGTTATCGCTCATAGACTTTCCACCATACTAAAAATGGATCGCATTGTAGTATTGGAATACGGAAAAATTATAGAAGAAGGCACACATCAACAATTGCTGGATAAACAAGGTAAATACTACGCCATGTGGCAGCATCAGAGTGGGGGATTTTTGGTGGATTAAGCAGTGCTGTATTGGCTGATTATTGAAAGCATTCATACATCAATAACTACTAAAACTCAGTAAATACCTGAACAAAAACCAGTTTTTATAAGCCTCACAATAATCTCCTCTAAAAAACAAATAATTCCACACAAACACTATATATTGTGTTAATATTTCACATAAACACAATATATCGTAACAAGCTGTCTTAAGCATATTCCGTTATTGCTTGTTTTACTAAGGGTTTTAGGTAAACAGTAAAGCTCAGGGGATACCAAAAATATCGTCTAGTCGGCAGATATACAAAACATAAGCGTCCCAATACCTTATAACACTCACAACCGGGGAGATCATCCATGCCAGCACAACTCCATGTTATCGTCAACAATGTCACCGAAATACCCTTTCAAGATGCCTCGATGGATATTTGGGATACCAAATACCGTTTAAAATCCAAAGACGGGGTGGCATTGGATGCAAACATTGACGAAACCTATCAGCGCGTTGCCAAAGCCTTATCTGGCGTAGAAGAAGGTAAGGCGCAGCAGGAGAAGTGTTACAAGGATTTTCTATGGGCGCTAAGGCAAGGCGTTATCCCGGCCGGTCGCATTATCTCCAATGCCGGTGCGCTGGAACATAAGCCCGCCACCTCGACCATCAACTGTACCGTATCCGGCACGATAGTCGATTCGATGGATGATATTTTGGGTAAAGTCCATGAGGCAGGCTTAACCTTAAAAGCAGGTTGTGGAATCGGTTATGAATTCTCCACCTTACGCCCTAAAGACGCTTATGTGTCCGGCGCAGGGGCTTATACTTCCGGCCCCTTATCGTTCATGGATATCTATGACAAGATGTGTTTTACCGTGTCCTCCGCTGGCGGTAGGCGTGGCGCACAAATGGCAACGTTTGATATTGCCCATCCTGATGTGGTGGAATTTATCCGCGCCAAACGCGAGAATGGCCGCTTACGGCAGTTTAACCTGTCCTTGCTCATCACCACCGAGTTTGTTGAAGCGGTCAAGAACAACCAGCCCTGGTCGTTCTCATTCCCCGTCACAGAAAAAGAAGCCAAGATTGACCAACTGGATTTAAGCAATAGCGAACACATTGTCTGGCGCGAATTTCCGGTTAAAGTAGGCTATGTCGTGAATGATGCTGGCCTGGTCGCCTGTAAAATCGCCAAAACCATGCCAGCCCGTCGCTTGTGGGACATCATCATGAGTTCCACTTACGACTACGCCGAGCCGGGCTTTATCCTGATCGATAAGGTCAACGAAATGAACAACAACTGGTTTTGCGAAAATATTCGCGCGACCAATCCTTGCGGCGAGCAACCGTTGCCGCCCTACGGCTGCTGTGACCTCGGCCCGGTCATCCTGCCGCGGTTTGTGCGGCACGCCTTCGGCTTTGCCGGGGTGCCGTCATTCGACTTCGAGGCCTTCGAACAGGTGGTGGCGCTACAGGTACGGGCGCTGGACAACGTGCTGGACGTGACCTGGTGGCCGCTGCCGCAGCAACAGGCCG
>PMDM01000125.1 GCA_003155565.1 Methylococcaceae bacterium
ATACTCCACTTGGTTCGATAAATACTCTACACCATAATCTCAAGCTCATCTAATACCAATCCCAATAAGTTCTCATTTTTACCTTCTCCAAAGGGAGAAGGCCAGGATGAGGGGATTCATATAACAACTTTTTGGGATTGGTATTTCTTGGTCTTGGGAAACACGGATTAAATCAGCTATTCCCCTTTAACCTCTGAAACAAATCGACGTGCGGCATTCAATACGTCTATGACTGGCTGTGTTTGTGGGCGAATTTTTCGCCATAAGAAAAATGCCTCTGCCGCCTGTTCAACCAGCATTCCTAAACCATCCAGACTTTTTTTGGCTTTTTGTTCCACGCCCCAGCGGACAAATGCTGTGGGTCTATTGCCGTAGGCAAGGTCGTAGCACACACCGTCTTTAGCCAATATATCATCTTCAAGCGGGGGTAACTCATCGTTCAAGCTTGCCGATGTCGCATTGATTATCAAGTCGAATTGTTGGCCTTTTAATTCGGCAAAACCACTACCCTCAACATCGCCAAAGAGACAAAATTCTGCTGCCAAATCACTGGCTTTTTGTCGAGTACGGTTGGCTAGAATGAGTTGGCGCGGGGAACGCTCAAGAATGGGGGCAAGAATGCCTCTACACGCACCGCCTGCGCCCAAAATTAAAATCCTGGATGCCTCCAAGCTAATACCGTGGTTGATTGTCAAGTCCGTAATAAGGCCACAACCATCAGTATTGTCTCCTAATATACGATCATCATCTTGAATTAACAGGGTATTAACGGCTTTACTCAATTCTGCGCGTTTCGTAGTAATATCGGCAAATGCCCAGGCCAGCTCTTTCAATGGCAAGGTACAATTTAAGCCTTTACCACCTTGAGAAAAAAAGGCCTTCACCGATTCCCCGAATCGTTCAGCCGGAATTTCTTGAGCGGTATATTCGATTACTTGTTGGGTTTGTTCCGCAAAAAGCTGATGGATACGCGGCGACTTACTGTGTTTTATTGGATAACCAAACACCGCATAACAGTCTTTACCAACCATGTTTATACCTTTGTTATTAGAGATTGTTCTATAAGATTAGTACATTATAGTGATAACTTAAACAACAGCATTCAATCTAAAACTCTTAGTACAAGAAGATAATCACAAAATACTTAAAACTTGTGATTCCGATCATGGTTCGGCAAGGTTATCCTGAGCATAGCCGAAGAACTCACCACAAGTAGAATCAACGAGTTACCCTTCGTCCTGAGCCCTTCGATAAACTCAGGAGAGTCCTATCAAAGAACTTAAACTGAGATTCCTTAACTAAACTGAATTGTTCCCAAAGCCATAATCCAGAAAATGGAGCAAAAAAATAGCCGCATTGTGCGGCTATTTCTATACACATCAGTTAATGTTACTTGATAAAATCGACAATCAGAAACAAGATAACTGTCAATCCTAAGCCGCAGTGGATCACGCCTTTAACACTGCTATAAGGCCCCATTTTTCCTGCGGGTGGAAGTTTACTTAAGAAACCGACATTTTTTAGCGCCGGATACGCACCGTTGTATTCCAACGCCAGAATAATTGTGGCGGCAATGAGGAAAGACAACATATTAAAACCGTGTGGAAAGTGCGTTGAAGCCCCCATAAAATACAGCATAGGAACGGAGAATAAAGCGTTCGTCCGCGATGCTAATCCCGCTGCTGCCAACGCGCCAGCCGCTTCAGGCAACGCTTGTCCGCCATTGGCAACCTGGGTAGCGGAAGCAATGACTATCTTTTGGTTTGGCCAGATGATTAACCAGACATTTGTAAACATGATGATCGCCAAGAGTGCGCCGATATAAATATCCAACGACTGGCCGCTCCCACGAATACCCATAATCCCGAGTCCCGTCAGCAAGGTTAACACAGCGCCCCAACGAAACCACCACAGTGCCCGTGGCACCAGTTTTTGTATGGCATCGGATTTTGCGCCGCCATCGGCTTCTTTAAAATATTCGCCCTGGACAAAGTTAAAGTAATAAAGCAGCCCTATCCAGGTAACTCCAGCTAGCAAATGCCCCCAGCGCAGCAGCATTTCATAAAAGTGAATATCTTTAAATAATTCCATAGCAATACCTCATTTGTAATGTTGTTATTGATTTATAGCACACCCTTCGTTGTGATAGTGCCTTGAAGATAATTTTTGTCTAGGTAAACCTCTCATGTCTGAGCCAGCCAGCTAGCCACAGATTTTGCAAAATAGGTCAGGATTGCGTCACTGCCGGCACGTTTAAAAGCCAGCAGGGATTCCAAAACGACTGGTTTCTCATCCAGCCAACCATTCATGGCAGCCGCTTTAATCATAGCATATTCCCCACTGACCTGATAAGCAAAAGTAGGCATCCCGTAACTGTCTTTTACCCGGCGGATAATGTCCAGATAAGGCATTCCGGGCTTAATCATGACGATATCTGCACCTTCCTGCAAATCAAGCTGGATTTCGCGCAAAGCCTCATCAGAATTGGCAGGATCCATCTGGTAACTGTATTTGTTGCCACTGCCCAGATTGCCTGACGAGCCGACTGCATCCCGAAATGGCCCATAAAAACTGGATGCATATTTGGCTGAATAGGCGAGAATTCTTACATTAACATGGCCTTTTGCTTCCAAAGCCTGCCTGATAGCGCCTATGCGGCCATCCATCATATCCGAAGGTGCAACAATGTCTGCACCCGCTTCAGCGTGGGAAAGTGCTTGCCGGACGAGTACCGCTACGGTTTCATCGTTAACCACATAGCCCTTGTCATTGATAAGGCCATCCTGACCATGCACCGTAAAAGGATCAAGGGCAACATCGGTGATGATTCCCAGTTCCGGCAAGTCTTTTTTCAAAGCCCTGACACTGCGTTGGACCAAACCATCAGGATTGTATGCTTCTGCGGCATCGTCAGATTTTTTATCAGCGCCAACCACTGGAAACAGCGCAATGGCTGGAATTCCAAGACCGTAAACTTCCCGTGCCTCAGCCAATAATAAATCCAGGGAGACTCTTTCTATACCGGGCATGGACGGAATAGGCTCTCTCCGGTTTAAGCCTTCAGTAACAAACATTGGATATATTAAATCGTCGGTACTTAGTTGATTCTCCCGCATTAATCGGCGGGAAAAATCGTCGCAACGCATTCTTCTCATACGTATGAAAGGAAAATTAATGTTATTATAAGGCATCTTAATGTGTACTCATGGATTAAGGAATGTTGGGGTTTTCTGGCTTTTTCGTCATATTGAATGAAATATTTGATTAAAACAGCATGATATTAAAAAATTAAATCACATTCCTGATTATTCACCATTTCAATGCTGGTCGCCATTGTATAAAACGCAAGCGCATTGGCTCGATTTTAGAGGGTTTTATGAAAACAAAACAATATAAAGCACTAGGTTTATTCGTCGTAATACTAAGCCTGTTATCTGCAACTGGCGCAAAGGCTTCAGACTTATTGCCGCCCCAAGTGGCTATACAAGAGGCTTCAGACAAACTCCAACAAAAGTTGCAGGATAAGGCGTTTAGCCAAAATTTTGCTCAAGTTGCCCAATTTGTTGACCAAACCATCTACCCGCATACTGATTTCGACAAAATTTCCGAGTTAGTTTTAGGTAAATTGTGGAATACTGCAAGCAGTGATGAGCAAACACGTTTCAAACACGAGTTTCAAACCCTATTGGTGCGGACTTATTCCCGTGCCTTTGTGGAATTTAAAGACTGGACAGTACGCTTTCTGCCGATAGAAATGGCAAGCGGCTCTAACAAAGTCGTTGTGAAGACGGAAGTTTTGCAACCTGGACTGCAACCCATCAGCGTAAATTACCGCATGTTGTTGAGTAATGGCAGATGGAAAGCTTACGACATCATGATCGAAGGTGTCAGCTTGGTAACTAACTACCGCTCAACGTTCAGCAATGAAGTCAAGACCAAAGGCTCATTGGCAGCAGTGATTGATGGGCTGGCGAAGCGTAACGCAGAAGCACTGGCCGCCAAAAACTCCTGATATTTCTTTGGAAAGCTATCCCTTCCTATGAGGGAGGGATAGTAAACAATTTGTAGCACAAACCGCTTATCCTCAAATCCATCGTTTCGTAAACTGGATGCTATCCAGCGCAACATTCCATTAAGTGATTGATTATAAGCCATTATGCCATGCTCTTCGGTCTGCCAAAGCAGATGTGTGGGCAGATCTCTTACCGCAACAAATCAGCGCCGCATTCGATCACACCCGTCATGGACATTTGGCAACATGGCAATCTCTGATAAAAAACCTGCCGGAATTTTCCACATCGCAACGCATCTTGGATGCAGATACTGTGCAAATAGGCTCTGCGAATGACCTAACCAAGCTGGCAAAGACAACACTGGAAACCCAATTAAAAAGCCTGCATCCCTGGCGAAAAGGCCCTTACGAGTTATTCGGCATTAACGTTGATGCCGAATGGCGTTCAGACTGGAAGTGGCAACGCGTCGAAAAACATATTTCTCCGCTCAAACACCGCCTGGTGCTAGATGTGGGCTGTGGCAATGGTTATTACTGCTGGCGTATGCTGGGTAGCCAAGCCAAAATGGTGGTCGGCATTGATCCCATGTTACTTAATGTAATGCAATTCCAGTTCATACGAAAACTACATGGCGGAGAACCACCTGTCTTCGTGCTGCCATTAGGCATAGAAGATCTACCTTATGGCATGAAAGCGTTTGATACCGTGTTTTCTATGGGCGTGTTTTATCACCGCCGCTCGCCTATCGACCACTTGCTGGAATTAAGGGATAGCCTTGTACCCGGTGGTGAACTCATTCTGGAAACACTAGTGATTGATGGCGGATTAGGCGAAACACTAGTCCCTGAAGACCGCTATGCAAAAATGCGTAATGTTTGGTTTCTGCCTAGCTGCCCAACTTTGATGAGCTGGTTAAGCCGTTGTGGATTTACAAATAGCCGCCTTGTTGACATCACCACAACCACAACGGAAGAACAGCGAAGTACGGAATGGATGACTTTTCATTCACTAAGCGATCATCTAGCCCCGGACAATCCCATACTGACTTGCGAAGGTCTCCCCGCCCCTAAAAGAGCTATTTTCATTGCACAATCGGAAAATTCTTAACAAATACAAAAACAGCAAATCACAATACTAGAGATAAGTTGGGGGGCCAACAATTTATTAATTCTTGAACCTTATCCCCCTTTCATCTATATTCATTAGACACTATCATTAGTTATGAGATCTCATGGCAACAGCAACAACAGATTTTCATTTTAGCGGGCTTGCAAAATGCCTAATTCACGAAGGCCTGTTAACGGAAAAGGACGCTAAAACCTACATTCAAGAAGCCCAAAAACACAAGGTCTCCCTGATAAGCTATTTAGTTTCCAACAAGTTAGTCGATAGTAGGACTATAGCCGCAAAAGCATCGACCGAATTCGGTGTACCATTTTTTGATCTGGATGCAATCGATCCTCGCAACTTGCCTATTAATCTGGTCAAAGAAAAACTCATCCGCAAGTACAGTGCCCTGCCCCTGTTGAAACGTGGCAAAACCTTGTTCATTGGCATATCCGATCCGACCAATACCCTAGGTTTAGACGACATTAAATTCCAAAGCTTGCTCAATCTCGAAACCGTTTTGGTAGAGGAAAACAAGCTGCTTAAGGTCATCGAGACTGCCCTGGAAGCCGTCGATACGACGATGGCTGACCTTATGGATACTGATCTCGATAACCTGAGTGTAATCGGTGGCGAAGAAGAGCTTGCAAAAAATGATGTCAACACCGAGATTGACGATGCCCCGATCGTGCGATTCGTCAATAAGATTTTACTGGATGCCATCAAAAAAGGGGCTTCCGACATCCACCTCGAACCCTATGAAAAAAACTTTCGCATCCGCTACAGATCGGATGGCATATTGCACCAAGTAGCAAGCCCACCGGCAAATATATCCAACCGCATCATCTCCAGAATTAAAGTGATGTCCAAAATGGACATCGCAGAACGCCGGGTTCCGCAAGATGGCCGTATCAAGATGATATTGTCCAGAACCCGTGCGATTGATTTTCGTGTCAACACTTGCCCTACACTATTTGGTGAAAAAGTGGTGCTGCGTATTTTGGATCCTACCAGCGCCCAAATTGGTATCGAAAAACTGGGTTTTGAACCCGAGCAACAGGCAGTCTTTCTCAACGCCATAAATAAGCCTTATGGATTGGTTCTTGTAACCGGGCCCACAGGTAGCGGTAAAACAGTTACCCTCTATACTGGCTTAAATATTCTCAATAAGATGGAAAGTAATATCTCCACGGCCGAAGACCCTGTGGAAATTACCGTAGAAGGCATTAATCAGGTCAACGTTAATGTTAAGTCGGGATTGACCTTTGCCAATGCCTTACGGGCATTTTTGCGGCAAGATCCAGACATTATCATGGTTGGTGAGATTCGTGACCTGGAAACCGCCGAAATTGCCGTAAAAGCTGCGCAAACCGGTCACTTAGTGATGTCTACCTTACACACCAATGATGCGCCGCAAACATTGAACCGGCTGATGCAAATGGGCATTGCGCCTTTTAATATTGTATCGGCGGTTAATTTGATAATGGCACAGCGTTTAGCCAGGCGATTGTGTGAACATTGTAAAAAGCCAGCGACCTTACCCGATAATGTGCTTTTATCCATAGGTTTTAAGGAAGACGAACTAAAAACCCTAACGATCTATGGGGCGGTGGGCTGTGAACTCTGTACGAATGGTTATAAAGGCAGGGTCGGTATCTATCAGGTTATGACCTTGAGTGAAAAAATGCGCGGCCTGATACTTGAAGGCGGCAACGCCATGCAACTGGCAGAACAAGCAAAATCTGAGGGCATTAATGATTTACGCGCATCAGGTTTAAATAAGGTTAGGCTGGGCGTTACCAGCATCGAAGAAATTGATAGAGTGACCAAGGAATAGCAATGGCTGAACAAACTGAACAACTGGATTTTATCTGGGAAGGGAAAGACAAAAACGGGAGAATAAACAAAGGTGTTTTCCCTGCGAAAAGCGAAGCGGTTGCCAAGGCGGAGTTGCGGCGGCAAGGCTACCGGGTAACCAAAATCAAAGCTAAAAGTAAACCCCTGTTTAAAAGCAGGCCTAAGCCTATCACCCCAGGTGATATTGCGGTCTTTTCAAGACAGTTAGCCACCATGCTCAAGGCCGGTGTACCTCTAGTTCAATCCTTTGATATTGTTGGCAAAGGCAATGAAAATCAAAGTATGCAGGATCTATTGCTGGGCATTAAAGCAGACATAGAAGGCGGCGACACCTTATCTGAAGCGCTCAACAGGAGACCGCTCTATTTTGACGAATTGTTTTGCAATCTGGTTGAAGCGGGCGAACAGGCTGGGGTACTAGAAACACTGCTGGACAAAATCGCCACTTACAAAGAAAAAACCGAGTCCATGAAGAAAAAAATCAAAAAGGCCCTGACCTACCCGATAGCGGTGGTCGCTGTGGCTTTTATTGTAACAACCATCCTGTTGATTTTTGTAGTGCCTGTGTTTGAAGATTTGTTTAAGAGTTTTGGTGCCGATTTGCCCTCATTCACAAAAATGGTTATTTCTATGTCGGAATGGATGCAGGAATACTGGTGGATCGTTATCGCATCTGTAGTCGGCACTGTTTATACATTCGGTTATTTCAAGAAACGTTCCAGAAAGTTTTGTCACTTCCTAGACAGGACACTATTAAAACTCCCCGTCGTTGGCCTGATTATGAACAAGTCCGCCATCGCACGTTTTTCTAGAACCTTATCAACCATGTCAGCAGCCGGTGTTCCCTTAGTTGACGCATTACAGTCGGTTGCCGGTGCTTGCGGTAACATTATCTATTCCGATGCTGTTTTAAAAATGCGCGAAGAAGTCGCCACAGGTCAGCGGCTTCAGTTTGCCATGAGCCAAGCACAACTGTTCCCCCACATGGTGCAACAAATGATTGCTATTGGTGAAGAATCCGGCTCTATTGATGCCATGCTAGCCAAAGTGGCTGATTTTTATGAAGAAGAAGTTGATAATCTGGTCGATAATCTGAGCAGCTTAATGGAACCCATCATCATGGTTATCTTAGGGATTCTGGTCGGCGGTTTGATTGTCGCCATGTATCTACCTATCTTCAAAATGGGTGCTGCTGTTGGCTAACATACTGAATTTTTTATAAAAACTAAAGAAAGTACTTCCGCAAGGAAGCCTAGCACCCAGCATGCAGCAATTTGACTACCTTTTTGGCTCGTCAGTCCTTTTTTCCGCTCTCGTCGGCTTGATTGGCCTGTTGGTCGGCAGTTTTTTGAATGTGGTTATCTATCGCCTGCCGGTCATGATGCAGCTTAGCTGGCGCAAGGATTGCCAAGATTATCTGGGACTGGCTTCAGAGCCGCTGGCAGATGAACCTTTTAATCTGGTGCTGCCACTCTCGCGTTGCCCTGGTTGCAACACGCCCATCAAGCCTTACCAGAATATTCCGGTCATCAGTTATATTTTTTTGCGTGGCAAGTGTGCCCAATGTGCTAAGCCTATTTCATTACGTTACCCGATCATAGAAGCGTTTACCGCCCTGACGTCTTTCATAATAGCTAGTCATTTTGGTTTTACGCCACAAACAGGATTTGCCTTATTATTGACTTGGTCCTTGATTGCATTGAGCTTTATCGATATAGACCATCAATTATTACCTGATTCAATCACGCTACCTGCCTTATGGCTGGGATTATTTCTGAGCGTGTTCGATTTCTTTACCGATAGCCACGACAGCATTATCGGCGCGATTGCCGGTTACCTAGTGCTTTGGAGCGTTTTTCACCTGTTTAAATTGCTGACCGGCAAGGAAGGCATGGGCTATGGCGATTTCAAATTACTGGCTTTATTTGGTGCTTGGTTAGGCTGGCAATTTTTACCTGCCATTATTTTGCTGTCCTCATTGGTCGGTGCTGTGGTCGGCATCGCCATGATTGTATTTTCTCGGCATGACCGCAACACGCCTATCCCTTTCGGCCCTTATTTGGCGGCTGCGGGTTGGATTGCGCTGATCTGGGGGGCTGATATTAATCAACTCTATTTGAAAATGGCAGGTTTATAATCGGGTGTTCAAAGTAGGGCTTACTGGCGGCATAGGCTGTGGCAAAACCACGGTCAGCAAGCACTTCACAGGAATGAATGTCCCGGTCATCGACGCTGATGACATCGCGCATTGGCTGGTAGAAATTGGGCAACCCGCTTTATTGGAAATAGGTAAAGCCTTTGGTGATAAAACTCTCAATCCTGATGGTTCTTTAAACAGACAATATTTACGTGAACTTGTTTTTTCAGATCCTCATCAAAAACAAAAACTTGAAGCCATTCTGCATCCTCTTATCTTTGCCGCTATACAGGAGAAAATTGACCGATTGGATAGTCCTTATTGCATCATCAGCATCCCCTTATTATTTGAAACACACAGAACTCATTTCGTTGACCGAATACTCGTGATTGATTGCCCCATTGAACTCCAGATAGAACGCGTTAAATCCCGTGACAGTTTAGACGACTTAAGAATCCAGTCTATAATCGGCAGCCAAGTGAACCGGGAATACAGGCTAAAACATGCCGATGATGTTATCGACACAACTGAAACCAGTACCAGACTTGCAGAACAGGTCAAAAAATTGCACAATCTATACCTTTCAATCAGCGCTTCCTTAGGACAAACACGCTCGTGAAAAACCATATTACCTATGAATTTCCACTCAATGAACGAATCCGGGTTTTCATTAGGCTAGAGCAGCTATTCCAAGAATTCAGCCATTTTTCATCGGGCTCGACCATCGCCGACAAACGCGCCGCCATTGGCGTGTTGCTGGATGTTATGTCGATTTTCAGGCGCAACGACCTCAAATCGGAAATCCTCAAAGAACTGGATCGCCATGCAAAAGTACTCAATAAATATGCCGACAGCCAAAATGTTGACCCAAAACAACTGGAATCCATACTTAACAAGCTTACTCAAACCAGCAAAAAACTCTATGCGACTCCTGGGAAAATAGGCATCGGGGTCATGGAAAGCGATCTGTTTCAGAGTATCGCGCAGCGCAGTTCAATTCCAGGCGGAACTTGCTCATTTGACCTGCCGGAATTTCATTACTGGCTGGAACAGGAAGAGTCGATCCGGTTCAAAGACCTGGAACACTGGAGCAATCCTTTCAACGAAATTCGTACCGCAATTGACCTGATCCTGGATTTTGTTCGTACCAGCAATGCACCCAGCGAAGAAATGGCCGAGGCCGGTTTTTTTCAAATTGCTTTGGACAAAAGCCTACCCTACCAGCTTATCAAAGTCAGCATGG